>NZ_JBHVPD010000081.1:0-48418 GCF_042887525.1 Kitasatospora sp. NPDC057936 | reverse complement strand
GCTCACGGGTGCGCACCCGTGAGCCGCCCCCGGCCCTTCGCGTTCGGCGGTCGCCGTCCTCAGATCGTCACGGTGGCCCGGAAGAGGGTGGTGGCCGTGCCGGAGAGGCGGGTGGGGGTGCCGGTGGCGGGGAGGAAGGCGGACTCGCCGCGGGAGAGGTCGAGGACGGTGCCGTCGGGGCCGGTGAGGCGGGCCGTGCCGGCGGTGCAGAGCAGGATCTGCGGGGTGCGGCCGTCGATCTCGCGGTCGGTGCCGTCCAGCCGGAAGCGGGAGAGGCGGAACTCGTCGATCGGGACGGGGTAGAGCTCCTCGCCCGGGGTGCCGTCCACCGGGGTGGGGTGGAGGACGTCGGGGGCGCCGGCCTCGAAGACGACCACCTTCATGAGCTCGGGCACGTCGATGTGCTTGGGCGTGAGGCCCGCGCGCAGCACGTTGTCGGAGTTGGCCTGGAGCTCGACGCAGACGCCGTGCAGGTAGGCGTGCGGCACGCCGGCGCCCAGGTAGAGGGCCTCGCCCGGGTGCAGCCGGAAGTGGTTGAGCAGCAGGCCGGCGATCAGGCCGCGGTCGCCGGGGAAGTCGCGGGTGATCCGGGCGTACGCCGCGTAGGGGCCCTGCGGGTCCTCCTTGGCGGCGAGGTCCACCTGCGCGGCGGCCTGCCGGACGGCGTCGGCCGCAGTTGCGTCGTCCATGGTGAGGATCGCGGCCAGCGCGCGGCGCAGCGCCTCGGGCTCGTGCCCGGCGCTCAGCAGCTCGATGACCGGGGCGAGCGCGGGCACCGCCAGGCCGGCCAGCAGCGCGGCCGCCTCGGCGGCCGGGCGGAAGCCGCACAGGCCCTCGAACTCGTCGAGCGCGCAGATGAGTTCGGGCTTGTGGTTGGCGTCGCGGTAGTTCCGCCGGGGGGCGTCCAGCGGGATGCCGAGGGCGTTCTCGGCGGCGAAGCCGGCCCGGGCCTGGTCGAGCGTGGGGTGGGCCTGGATGGAGATCGGGATGCCGGCCGCGAGGATCTTGAGCAGGAACGGCAGGGTGGGCCCGAAGCGCGCGACGGTCGCGGTGCCGAGCTCGCCCTCGGGGTCCGCGGCGATCAGCTCGTCCAGCGGGCGCGGCCCCGCGCCCCGGTCCGTGCGGGAGGGGTCGCCGGGGTGGGCGCCCATCCACAGTTCGGCCTGCGGCTCGCCGGTGGGGTCCTGCCCGAGGAGTTCGGGGAGGGCGGTGGCCGATCCCCAGGCGTACGGGCGGATGGTGTTGACGAGCCTGTCCATGCGCGCGGTCCTACTCCTTCGCTGCGGTGGCGGGGTGTGCCGGATCGGCGGCCAGCGGATCGTCCTCGGCGGGCCGGGCGGGCGGTCCGGGCCGGGGCGAGGCATCGACCCTAGCCGACGCGCGTCACGTGAGGGGAAACGGCGGGCGTCCGGTGCGAGTGCCGTGGTCGCGGCGGCGATCGGGCCGGGGTCCGGCAGGTGCGGTAGTAGGATGCCAGGACCCAGTTGTTTCCACCGTGCGCAGCAGTTTCCGCCGCGGAACCCCTCGGCGGGCCGCCGACGGGAGCGGCGTTCCGGAGTGCGGGCGCGACGGTGACCGGCACTCCCGCCATTGGCCGAGAGGTTTGTACGTGACCGTGAACCAGCCGCGTTTTGCTGATCTCGGCAAGGTGCTGGTGATCATTCCGACGTTCAACGAGGCGGAGAACGTCGAGCGGATCGTCGGACGGGTCCGCACCTCGGTGCCCGAGGCGCACGTCCTGGTGGCCGACGACAACAGCCCCGACGGCACCGGTGAGCTCGCCGACAAGCTGGCCGCCGAGGACCAGCACGTGCACGTCCTGCACCGCAAGGGCAAGGAGGGCCTGGGCGCGGCCTACCTCGCGGGCTTCCGCTGGGGCATCGACAACGGCTACGACGTCCTGGTCGAGATGGACGCGGACGGCTCGCACCAGCCCGAGGAGCTCGACCGGCTGCTCGCCGCGCTGCGCGGCGCCGACCTGGTGCTCGGCTCCCGCTGGGTGCCCGGCGGCCGGGTGGTGAACTGGCCGAAGTCGCGCCTGCTGCTCTCCCGCGGCGGCTCCACCTACTCGCGCCTGATGCTGGGCGTGCCGATCCGCGACGTCACCGGCGGCTACCGCGCCTTCCGCAAGGAGACGCTGCTCGGCCTGGGCATGGACGAGGTGGCCTCGGCCGGCTACTGCTTCCAGGTCGACCTGGCCTGGCGCACGGTGAAGGCCGGCTTCAAGGTCGCCGAGGTGCCGATCACCTTCGTCGAGCGCGAGCTGGGCGCGTCCAAGATGAGCCGCAGCATCGTGATCGAGGCGCTCTGGCGGGTGACCTCGTGGGGCATCGCGGACCGGGTGGCCCGGCTGCGGGGCGCGAAGCGGCGCTGAACCCCTGACGTTCCGGGCGAAGGGCCCGCCGGCTGTGTGAACAGCGGGCGGGCCCTTCGTCGTGTCCGCGGTCGTGCGCGGGTCGGGCCGACTCTCAGCAGCCGCCCTTGAGGGCGCTCTCCGGGAGGTACTGGTCGGCCCAGACGGCCAGCTCGTCGAGCGCGGGGCGCAGGGCCGCGCCCGCGTCGGTGAGGCGGTAGCTCACGCGCAGCGGCGGGCCCGCGTCGACCTCGCGCAGGACCAGGCCGGCCTCGGTCAGCTCGGTGAGGCGGTCGGAGAGCATGCGCTCGCTGATGCCGGGGACGGCGCGGCGCAGCTCGGAGAAGTAGGCGGGGCCGCCGTGGTTGAGCACGCCCACGAGCAGGCCCGTCCAGCGCTTGCCGAGCAGCGTGAACACCCGGGTGAGGGCCAGCTCGACGTTGAAGCAGGTGCGCTGTTCGGCGCACGCGTCGGAGGCGGCCGGTTGGCGGTCGGTCACTACCTCGTGCTCGGACATGGCTCCAGCGTACCTGACCGATCCCTAGTGACTGCAGAAAAGTAAGCTGCTACGGTAGTTGCAGCTGCGGGGGAAAAGGCAGCTACTTATCCGATGGAGGTACCGTCATGCCCACCCTGCTCCACATCGACTCGTCCGCCGTCGCCGACGGCTCCGTCTCCCGCGAGGTCTCGGCGGCGTTCCGGGCCGCCTGGCAGGCCCAGCACCCCGAGGGCACGGTGGTCTACCGCGACCTCGCCGCCGATCCGGTCCCGCACCTCGACGTGCACGGGATCTCGGCGACCTTCGTCCCCGCCGGGGGCCGCACCGCCGAGCAGGACGCCGCGCTCGCCCTGCGCGAGGAGCTGATGACCGAGCTGGAGCAGGCCGACGCGATCGTCATCGGCAGCCCGATGTACAACTTCACGATCCCGTCCACCCTCAAGGCCTGGCTCGACCAGGTCATCCTCATGGGCCGCACCGCCGGCGAGACGCCCTCCGCCAAGGGCACCCCGGTCACCGTGGTCGCCGCCCGCGGCGGCTCCTACGCGCCCGGCGCGCCGCGCGAGCCGTACGAGTTCGTCACCACCTACCTGGAGAAGGTGCTGACCGGGATGCTCGGGCTGGAGGTCGACTTCATCGTCCCCGAGTTCACCCTGGCGCCGAAGGTGCCGGCGATGGCCGACTTCGTCCAGAACGCCGCCGACTCCAAGGCCCGCGCGCTGGAGGACGCCGCCCGCAGGGCCAAGGAGCTCGCCGCCTGAGGCCCGGCCCGGCCGCCGACGTGACCCTCGCCGGAAGGCGCGCCCGCACGGGCGCGCCTTCCGCGTATTCGGGCGCCCGTTCTCCCATGCTGTAGGGCGCAGACCGGTGGGGCGCAGAGAGCCCGGCCGCCGACCAGAGGGAGCAACCCGTGACGTCGTCCCCGCCCGAGGAGAGCGCCGACGCGGACCGCGCGGAGACCGGGGAACAGCCCGTCCGGCCGCTGGAGATCGACGTCTTCACCGGCCCCGAGTCGGCCTTCTTCGCCACCTCCACCCTGATCCTCGGCGAGCGGACCGCGATCCTGGTCGACGCCCAGCTCACCCGCAGCGCCGGACGCGAACTCGCCGAGTGGGTGGCCGGCAAGGGGCGGCGCCTGCTCGCCATCGTCGTCACCCACCACCACCCGGACCACTACTTCGGCGCCGAGGAGGTGCTGAAGCTCTTCCCCGAGGCCCAGCTGCTCGCCGCACCGGCGGTCGTCGACGGCATCCACCGCACCGTCGCCGCCAAGGTCGCCCAGTGGAAGCCCGTGTACGGCGACGACATCCCCGACCACCCGCTGATCCCGGCCCCGCTGCTGCCGCAGCCGCTGATGCTCGACCGCCAGGTGATCCCCGTGCTCATGCTCGGGCAGGGCGACTGCGGCGACTCCACCGTCGTCCACGTGCCCAGCGTCCGCACCGTGATCGCCGGGGACTTCGTCTACAACGGCACCCACGTGTGGACCGCCGACACCACCCCCGCGCAGCGCGTCACCTGGGGACACAACCTCGGACGCATCGCCGACCTCGACGTCGACCGGGTGATCGCCGGGCACCGGGCGCCCGACCAGGGCCACGACGCGACCCGGGTGCTCGCCTTCACCGGCGAGTACCTGCAGGACTTCGACCGGCTGCTGGCCGAGCACCCGGACGACGCGGAGGCGCTGGTCACGGCGGTGAACGAGCGGTACGGGGAGCTGACGCTGCCGGTCGTCCTGGAGCTGGGCGCGGCGGCGAACGTCGCGCGGGCGGCCGAGGAGTCGCTGGACGGGGACGACGATGTGGAGGAGGACGAGGGGGACGAGGAGGATGCGGCCGGGTAGGGCGGATACTGGCCGCATGACGCCGTACGACGTGATCGTTCCGGCGGGCGGGGCCGCCCGGCGCCTCGGCGGGGCCGACAAACCCGGGCTGACCGTCGGCGAGACCACCCTGCTCGACCGGGTGCTCGCCGCCTGCACCGGAGCCCGCACCACCGTCGTGGTCGGCCCGGACCGCCCCACCACCCGCACCGGCGTCCGCTGGACCCGCGAGCAGCCGCCCGGCGGCGGGCCGGTCGCCGCCGTCGCGGCCGGGCTCGACCTGGTCGACGCCGCGACGGTGCTGCTGCTCGCCGCCGACCTGCCGTTCCTCGACCGGCGCACGGTCGAGCGGCTCGTCACCGCCCTCGACGACGCGCAACCGACGGTCGAGGCGGCCGTCCTGGTGGACGCCGGCGGCCGCGACCAGCCCCTCGCCGCCGCCTACCGCACCGCCGCCCTGCGCAGTGCCCTGGCCGCCCTCGGCGACCCGTCCGGCCTCCCGCTGCGCCGCCTCACCGGCGGCCTGGGACGGCTGCTGGTCGCGGACACGGACAACGTGGCGTACGACTGCGACACGTGGGAGGACCTGGAACGGGCCCGCGAGTGGGACCGGGACGGGAGGTAGGGGGAGCAGAGGACCGTGCCGCAGGTGCTGCGGACGGTTGCTCACCAGGCGGCGGGCGGGGTCGTGAGGGAAACGACGCGCCCCGCACACCGGGGGAACATCCCGGGGAAACCGCCGATCAGGCAGCATGGGGCGCATGGAGCGCACGCTGGATGACTGGATCGCGGAGGTCCGCGCCGAACTCGGGATCGACCTGGACGTCGATGTCCGTGGCCTGCTGGACCTCACCCGGGTGGTCGCGCACGGGGTGGCCAGGCCGGCCGCGCCGCTGACCGCCTTTCTGATCGGGTACGCGGCCGCCCAGCAGGGCGGCGGCCCCGAGGCCGTCGCCGAGGCGGCCCGCCGCACCGCCGTGCTCGCCGAGCGCTGGAGCGCGCCGGACGGGCCGGACGGGCCGGGCCGGCCGTGACGGCCCTCGAGGAGACCGCCGTGACCGCGCCCCCGGCCGGGCCCGGCACCATGGCCTGGCCACTGGCCCGCGAGACCGCCCGCCGGGCCGGGCTGCGCCCGCTGCCGCCGGTCGTGCTGCCGCTCGCCGCCGCCCTCGGCCACACGCTCGCCGAGCCGCTGGCCGCCCTCACCGACCTGCCCGCCTTCGACACCTCCGCCATGGACGGCTGGGCGGTCGCCGGCCCCGGCCCCTGGCGGGTCGCCGGGCGGCTGCTGGCCGGGCGGGCCGCCGTCGCGCCGCTGGCCGACGGTACCGCCGTCGAGATCGCCACCGGCGCCCAACTGCCGCCCGGTGCCACCGCCGTGCTGCGCCGCGAGCACGGCTCGACGGACGGCGCGCTGCTGCGGGACTGCGGTCCCCGGCCGACGACCACCGGCCAGGACGTCCGTCCGCGCGGCCAGGAGTGCCGCCGGGGCGAGGCGCTGCTGCCCGGCGGCACCCCCGTCGACGCGGCGGTGCTCGGCCTCGCCGCCGCCTGCGGCCACGACCGGCTCCCGGTCCGCCGCCGCCCGGTCGTCGAACTCCTCGTCCTCGGTGACGAGTTGGTCGCGTCCGGGGTGCCGGGGCCCGGTCTCGTCCGGGACGCGCTCGGACCGATGCTGGCGCCGTGGCTGCGGGCGTGCGGTGCCGAGGTGGCCGAAGTCCGCTCCGTCCGGGACGACTTCGGTCTGCTGCGGGACGCGCTCCGGCACTCCACCGCCGACGTCGTCGTCACCACCGGCGGCACCGCGGCCGGCCCGGTCGACTTCCTGCACCGCGCGCTCGACGAGGTCGGCGCCCGGCTGCTGGTCGACGGCGTCGCCGTCCGCCCCGGCCACCCGATGCTGCTCGCCGAACTGCCACCGGGCGGGCTCCCGGGCGAACTCCCCGGCGGTCGCCACCTGGTGGGTCTGCCGGGCAACCCGCTGGCCGCCGTCGCCGGCACCGTCACGCTCGCGCTGCCGCTGCTGCACGCCCGCAGCGGCCGGCCCGCCGGCGGCCCGGCCCCCGCGGCCGCCGCCGTCCCGCTGGCCGGGCACCCGACGGACACCCGGCTGCTGCCCGTCCGGCGCACCGCCGACGGCGTCGTCCCGCTCGCCTTCGACGGGCCCGCCATGCTGCGCGGCCTGGCCCGGGCCGAGGCGCTCGCCGTCGTCCCGCCGGGCGGTGCGCGGGCCGGCGACCTCGTCGAGCTGCTGGAGGCTCCGTGAGCGGGCGAACCGAGGAGGCCCGCGCATGAGCAAGCTCCTGCGCGGGCCCGCGCCGGGCACCGAACCGTGGGCGGACGCCGGGATCGTGCTGCCCGCCCGGCGCAGCGCGCCCGCCGTCCGGCAGGTCGGCTCGCGGCTGCTGCTCGCGCTCGCCGTCCTGGTCGCCACCACGGTGATCGTCTACCTCGACCGGGACGGCTACAACGACAACGCCGGCGGCGGGCTCGACTTCCTCGACTCCGCGTACTACGCGACCGTGACGCTCTCCACCACCGGCTACGGCGACATCACGCCGTACAGCTCGGGCGCCCGGCTCACCAACATCCTGGTGATCACCCCGCTGCGCGTGCTGTTCCTGATCATCCTGGTCGGCACCACGCTAGAGGTGCTCACCGAACGCACCCGCCAGCAGTGGCGGTTGAACCGCTGGAGGTCCACCGTGCGCGAGCACACCGTCGTGATCGGGTACGGCACGAAGGGCCGCAGCGCCGTCGACACGCTGCTCGGGCAGGGCGTCAAGAAGGACGAGATCGTCGTCGTCGACCCGCAGCGCAAGGTGATCGAACACGCCTCCCAGCACGGGCTCGTCGGCGTCGTCGGCGACGCCACCCGCACCGACACCCTGCTGCGCGCGGCGCTGCCGACGGCCGCCCGGGTCGTCGTCGCGCCCGAGCGGGACGACACCGCCGTCCTGGTCACGCTGACGGCGCGCCAGCTCAACAAGGCCGCCACCGTGGTCGCGGCCGTCCGCGAGGACGAGAACGCGCCGCTGCTGCGCCAGAGCGGCGCGGACGTCGTCGTCACCAGCTCCAGTTCGGCCGGCCGGCTGCTCGGGCTGTCCATGCTCAGCCCGCACGCCGGGGCGGTCATGGAGGACCTGCTCACCTACGGCAACGGCCTGGACGTCGTCGAGCGGCCGGTCACCCGGGCCGAGGCCGGGCACAGCCCGCGCGCGTGCGAGGACCTCGTGGTGGCGGTGGTCCGCGGCCGGCGGGTGATCAACTACACCGAGCCGGAGGCCGCCGTGCTCCAGCTCACCGACCGGGTGATCGTCATCAAGTCGGCGGGGTGAGTCGGGGCCCGTCTTCGAACTCCCGTCGTCCGCCCGCACGGCAGGCGGGAGTTCGAAGACAGGCCCCAAGCCGTTGCCCCGGGCCGGGGGCGGTGCGCAGTAGGTTCGGGGCATGCATGCGATGACGATTCCCGTACCCGGTGGTCCCGAGGCGCTCGTCTGGGCGGAGGTGCCGGACCCGGTGCCCGGTGAGGGCGAGGTGCTGGTCGACGTGGTGGCCACCGCCGTCAACCGGGCCGACCTGCTCCAGCGGCAGGGCTTCTACAACCCGCCGCCCGGCTCCCCGGTGTACCCGGGGCTCGAATGCGCCGGGCGGATCGCCGCCCTCGGGCCGGGCGTGTCCGGCTGGGCCGTCGGCGACGAGGTGTGCGCGCTGCTGGCCGGCGGCGGCTACGCGCAGCGCGTCGCGGTGCCGACCGGGCAGCTGCTGCCGCTGCCGAAGGGGCTCGGCTTCGAGGAGGCCGCGGCGCTGCCCGAGGTGGCCTGCACGGTGTGGTCCAACGTCTTCCTCACCGCGCACCTGCGGCCCGGCGAGACCGTGCTGGTGCACGGCGGCGCCAGCGGCATCGGGACGATGGCGATCCAGCTAGCCAAGGCCGTCGGCGCCCGGGTGGCGGTCACGGCGGGCAGCGCCGGGAAGCTCGCGCGGTGCGCCGAGCTCGGGGCGGACATCGTGATCGACTACCGGGAGCAGGACTTCGTCGAGGCGCTCCGGGAGGCCACCGACGGGGCCGGGGCGGACGTGATCCTCGACATCATGGGCGCCAAGTACCTGCAGCGGAACGTCGACGCGCTCGCCGTCAACGGACGGCTGGTGATCATCGGGCTGCAGGGCGGGGTGAAGGGCGAGCTGGACCTCAACACGCTGCTGCGCAAGCGCGGCGCGGTCGTCGCCACCAACCTGCGCGGGCGGCCGCTGGCCGAGAAGGCGGCGATCGTGGCGGCGGTGCGGGAGCACGTGTGGCCGCTGGTCGAGTCGGGCGTGGTCAAGCCGGTCGTCGACCGGGTGCTGCCGCTGACGGAGGCCGGGGTGGCGCACGGGGTGCTGGAGCGGGGGGAGCAGGTGGGCAAGGTCGTGCTGCGGGCCTGAGGCCCCGCGGGTGCGGCGGTACCAGCACCCGAGGGGCGTCCGAAATGCCCTGATTGCCGGAGTGTGTGAGGCTGGTCCGGAGCTGTCCCGCCGCCGACCCCGCCCCGCGCGGTCGGCCGTCGGAAGGACCTCCGACCGTGGCCGCACCAACGCACGCGCACCTCGGGCCGCTGCCCGCCGCTCCCTCCCGCCGCCCCGCCCGGGCCCGCCGGCTGGCCGCGGCGGCCGTGCTCGGGCTGGTCCTGCCGCTGGCCGCCGCGACGGTGGCCGTCGCCGCCCCCGGACCGGGGGCGGCGAGCTCGGCGGAGGCCGCGGACCGGGCCGACGGCGCGGACCGGTCGGACGGGCCGGACGGGTCCGGCTGGTCCGGGGGCGCCGTCCCGTCCGCCGCGCCGCCGGAGCGTGCGGCCACCCACTCCCGCCCGGACGACTGGGACCCGCGCGCCCACCGCCACCGGCCCGCCGCGCCGGAGCAGGCGCCGGACACATCGCCGCAGCAGGCGCCGGACCAGGCGCCCGACCAGGCGTCCGACGGGGCCGTCGAGCAGGCCCCGGACCAGTCCGCCGAACAGGCTCCCGGGACCGCCGACGCCGAGGCCCCGGACACCCCGGCCGACGACGCGGCCCCGGACACCGCCGCGACGGCCGCCACGCAGGCCATCGCCGCCCCCACCGTGATCCCGGCCCGCTGGGGCGACGCCTCCACCCTGCAGCTCCCCCTCGGCGCCGGCCTGGGCCTCATCGGCTGCGGCCTCGGCCTGGTCGGCCTGCGTCTGCGCAGGGGCTGGTAACCGCCCGACGGGAGACGGGCGGCGTGGCGGGGCGGCCGTGCGCGCGGGGGCTCGGATCCGGCGGAGGAGGGTCGGTGCGGCGCGCGTGGGTGTGGGGGAGGTTGTGTGCGGGGTTGCGGTGGATCGGGGGGTGGTGCGGCGGTGCGGCGCGCGAGAACTGAGTATCCGTACGGATTCCCGAGGGGCCGGCCGGGGCGTACCGTCGGGACCGGCCGTGCGGGCCGGGGGCTTCCGCCCGACCAACCCCAGTGAGAGAGAATGTTGTTCATGACGAATCCGATGAACGAGAGCTCGTCGCAGGACGGCCAGAAGGTGCTGATCCTCGGACCGGACGGGATGCCGGTGGGCCAGGGGTTCGCGGGCCCGGCGGGGGACGACGAGGGCGAGGGGCCGCGCGAGCTCCCGGTGACCGAGATGGTCGAGCAGCCCGCCAAGGTCATGCGGATCGGCAGCATGATCAAGCAGCTGCTGGAGGAGGTCCGGGCGGCGCCCCTCGACGAGGCCAGCCGGGCGCGGCTGAAGGACATCCACGCGAGCTCCATCAAGGAGCTGGAACTGGGCCTGGCTCCCGAGCTGGTCGCCGAGCTGGAGCGGCTTTCGCTGCCGTTCACCGAGGACTCCATCCCGACCGAGGCGGAGCTGCGGATCGCGCAGGCCCAGCTGGTCGGCTGGCTGGAGGGGCTGTTCCACGGGATCCAGACCGCGCTGTTCGCGCAGCAGATGGCCGCGCGGGCGCAGCTGGAGCAGATGCGCCGGGCGCTGCCGCCCGGTCTGCACGGCGGCGAGCCGGACGAGGACGAGCCCGGCCAGGGCCGCGGGATCCGCTCCGGCCCGTACCTGTAGGCCCACCCGCGGCCCGCGGCGACACCCGCGGGCCGCGCCCGCACGGCGCACCCGCCGGTCGTACCGGGACGGCCCGCCGCCGGGCGGGCTACCGGCGGGTAGCCACCGGGTCGATCCCCGCGGAGCGGCCCTGGACCGATCACCGTCGGCGGGAGCCGATACCCTGGCCCCCTGTCGCAGGCCGGTGCAGCCGCCGCGGCAGGGGGCCGGGCCGGCCGACGGGCCCGGACCGCAGCACGTACGGACGAGACCGAACGTCACGGTCGCGGCGGTGACGCCCGCGCCGAGGGGGAGCAGCAGATGAGCGAGCACGGCAACGCGGCGGTCGAGGGCTACTCCCTGGGCAACGGCCGCTACGTGTTGCAGCGGCTGCTGGGCGAGGGCGGCATGGCATCCGTGCACCTCGCGTTCGACAGCGTGCTGGGCCGCCAGGTCGCGCTGAAGAGCATGCACAGCGAGCTGGGCCGGGACGACTCGTTCAAGGAGCGGTTCCGCCGCGAGGCGCAGGCGGTGGCCCGCCTGGAGCACCCGAACATCGTCACGGTGTACGACAGCGGCGAGGACGTCGCCCCCGACGGCTCCAGCACGCCGTACATCGTCATGCAGCTGATCGACGGCAAGGGCCTGCGCGAGACGATCAACGAGGCCGTCGCGCAGTACGGCGCGATGCCGACCGAGGAGGCCCTGCGGGTCACCATCGGCGTGCTGAACGCGCTGGAGGCCTCGCACGACATGGGTCTCGTGCACCGCGACATCAAGCCCGGCAACGTCATGTTCGACCGCAAGGGCAACGTCAAGGTCATGGACTTCGGCATCGCCCGGGCGCTGGAATCCGGCGTCACGTCGATGACCCAGACCGGCATGGTGGTCGGCACCCCGCAGTACCTGTCGCCCGAGCAGGCCCTCGGCAAGCCGGTCGACGCCCGCTCCGACCTGTACTCGGTCGGCGTGATGCTCTTCGAGATGCTCACCGGCCAGCTGGTCTTCGACGGCGACTCGGCGTTCTCGATCGCCTACAAGCACGTGCAGGAGGAGCCGCCGGCGCCGTCCACGATGAACCCGTCGCTCCCGCCGGCGGTGGACGCGTTCGTGGCCCAGGCGCTGCGCAAGGACCCGGCGCACCGCTTCGCGAGCGCCGAGGCCATGCGGGACGAGGCGGAGCGGCTGATCGCCGAGCTCAAGGGCGGCGGCGGGCACTCGCTGCAGGCGAGCACGCCGCTGGTGATCAACGAGGGCCCGCGCTCGGTGCACGCCGCGCCGCAGAACCCGGCCACGCCGCACCCGCAGTACCTCCAGCAGGGCGGTGCGCCGCAGCAGCCGCAGTACCAGACGCCGCCGCCGGCCTACCAGACCCCGCGTCCGCAGGCCCCGCAGACGCCGCACCCCTTCCCGCAGCAGCAGCCGCAGTACCAGACCCCGCCGCCGGCGTACCAGACGCCGCAGCCGTTCCAGCGGCCCGCGCACACCCCGCCGCCGCAGCCCGTGCCGCCGTACCGGCCGAACCCGGCCCCGGCGGCCGGCGGGGGCGGCTGCTCGACGGCGGCCGTGGTCATCATGATCATCATCGGCGTGCTCGTCCTGGCGGGCATCATCATCGCGATCGTGATCAACAAGGCGAAGAACAACACCCACAGCACCACGTACGGCAGTGCCGCGCCGTCCGCCGTGGTGCTGGTGCTGGACGCCCCGGAGCGCTCCGGCCTGCTCTGACCGGTCGCGGCCGGATCGGGCGTGTCACGGCGCGCGCCGGAGGCGGTAGCGTTCGGGGATACGAAAGCGACAGGGCACCGCGATCCGAGCGAACGCCCGGGGCGAGGAGCGATGGCACAGACGCAGCATCCGGACGACGACGAGGGCGCCCGGGCGGCCGGCCGGACCGGCGGGGCCCCGCAGCCGAGCGTGCCCGGGAGCGACGCCGCGACCAGCGCGTTCCCGCCGGTGCCGCCCGGCGGCCCGCAGACCCCCGGGCGCGGCACCGCCGCCCCGCTGGGCACGGTCGGTGACGGCCGCTACCGGATGACCCACCGGCTCGGCCGCGGCGGCATGGCCGAGGTCTTCGCCGCCGAGGACATCCGGCTCGGCCGGACCGTCGCGGTCAAGCTGCTGCGCGGCGAGCTCGCCCAGGACGACATCGCCCGGGCGCGGTTCACCCGCGAGGCGCACGCCGTCGCGGCCCTCAACCACCACTCGATCGTCTCGGTCTACGACACGGGCGAGGAGTACTTCGGCGACGAGTCCACCCCGTACATCGTGATGGAGCTGGTCGAGGGCCGGACCGTCCGCGAACTGCTGGTGGACGAGGCCGCGCCGCCGGTCGACCAGGCGCTGATCATCATCGCCGGGGTGCTGGAGGCGCTCGCCTACAGCCACCGGCACGGCATCGTGCACCGCGACATCAAGCCCGCCAACGTGATCATCACGACCACCGGCGCGGTCAAGGTGATGGACTTCGGCATCGCCCGCGCGCTGACCGGCGGGGCCACCACCATGACCCAGACCGGCATGGTGATGGGCACCCCGCAGTACCTGTCGCCCGAGCAGGCCCTCGGCAAGCCGGTTGACCACCGCTCCGACCTCTACGCGGCCGGCTGCATGCTCTACGAGCTGCTGACGCTGCGCCCGCCGTTCACCGGCGACACCCCGCTCTCGGTGGTCTACCAGCACGTCCAGGACCCGCCGGTGCCGCCCTCGCAGGCCAACAGCCGGGTGCCGGTCGGCCTCGACGGGATCGTGCTGCGCTCGCTCGCGAAGAACCCGGACGACCGCTTCCAGGACGCCGACGAGTTCCGCGCGCACGTCCAGCACGCGCTGCGCGAGATGCACGGCGCGGCCGGGGCCGGCTGGGCCGGCGCCACGGCCGGGCTGCCCGCGGCGCCCGGCGACACCGGCGCCACGCAGGTGATCCGGCCGGACCAGACGGCGGCCACCGCGGCCTTCGGCGCGATCGGCGCGGGCGACGCGACCTCGGTGCTGCCGTACCACGGCGGCCGGCCGCCCGCGGGCCCGCACACCCCGTCCTCGCCCTACCAGGGCCCCGGCGGCCCCTACGACGACGGCCACGACGGCGGGGACGACGACGGGTACGGGCGGCGGCGCGGGCCGTGGGGCTGGGTGGCCGGCATCGCGGCCGTCCTGGTCGCGGCCGGCGTCGGCATCGCGCTCGCGCTCAGCGGCGGGGGCGGTGGCGGCGGTGGCGGCGGCACCAACCTCGGTCCCAGCACGCCCGCCCCGGCGGTGAGCAGCACCGACGCCACCACGCCGCCCGCGAGCGGCAGCCAGAGTCCGCCGGCCTCCAACACGAACAGCCGGAAGCCCTCGCAGCCGACCGACAACGGCAACTACGGCGGCGGCAACGGCGGCACCAACATGTCGCCGCAGCCGACGAACAAGCACACGCAGAGCCAGACGCCGACGCCGACCGGGACGCACTCCCCGACCGCCTCCTCGTCGGCGTCCAGCACCCCGACGACGGCGCCGTCGACGCCGAGCGGCGGCGGCAGCACGCCGACCGGCGCGAACCCGGGGACCAGCCAGCCGGCGCCGCCGACGGGCAAGCCCCCGATCACGCCGCCGCCGACGCTCGGCTGATCGGGGGCTGAACCGGCTTCCGGCCGGGGTCAGTTGGCGAAGGCGTCCAGGACCTGTTCGTACTCCTGGCACCACCACGCCAACTGGCCCGCGGAGGCGGGGTACAGCGGGTCGGCCCGGTGGTCGCCCCGCTGGTAGCGCCACTGCAGCATCCAGAAGTCGTTCAGCCGCTCCCACCAGACCCGGTGGGCGGCGGCGGCGAGGTGTTCGGGGGTGGCGGCGCCGGTGGCCCGGTAGGCCTGCGAGTAGTGCCGGACCCGGACGAGGTCGAGCGTGCCCGTCGTCCGGTCGTTGAAGAGCAGGGTGGCGGCGCGGACGGCCTCCTCGGCGCGCGGCTGCGGGCCGAGCTTGTCCCAGTCCAGGACGGCCACGACGCCGTCCGCCCCGGGGGCGTCGAGCGCCGCCGGGTGGAGCAGGTTGAGGCCGTGGAAGTCGCCGTGGGTCCAGCCGGTGGGCGGGGCGGCCTGCGGGGCGGGGCGGCGGTGGGCGTGGTCGGCGAGCAGTTCCAGCCGTTCGGCGAGCCGGCGTTCGACCAGGGCGTCGAGGTCGCCGTGGGGGCGGTGGGCGCGGGCGTGTCCGAGCAGGTCGCGGGCGAGGTCGGCGCTGTCGAGCGGGTCGGCGCTGCGGTAGCCGTCGGGCTGGTCGAGCGGGGCGCAGACGTCGTCGAGCGCGCCGTGCAGGTGGCCGAGCAGCGCGCCGAGAGCGTCGCACTGCGGCAGGGGGAGCTCCGTACCGTGCCGGTGTCGGCCATCCACCCACGGGAACACGGCGAACAGCCGGCCGCCGGAGGAGGCCACCGTCCCGGCGCCGTCGGTGCGGGTCAGCGGGGGTGCGACGGGCAGGCCGAGGGCGTGCAGCGCGGCCATGGCGCGGTGGTGGGCGACGATCTTCGGACGGTTGGCGGTGGCGGCGTCGACGTAGCACTTCAAGAAATGGGGACCGGCCTCGGTCACGACCCGGTAGCCGCGGTTGAGCAGGCCCTCGGCGACCGGTTCGGCGGTCAGTATCCGTCCGATCGGGTAGCGGCACAGCACCTCGGCCAGGGCGGCGCGCGGGACGGGCGGGCTGAGGGTCCCTATCGGCGGGGCGGCGAGGTCGGGGCGGGCCGGGGCGCAGGCGAGGGTCTGGCTGAAAGTCACAGCCAGAGGTTATGGCCCCCTGGCGGGGGCCCTTGACAAGTCGTCAGAACTGTGATGCTGCCCGGGCTCAGTGCTGCTGGTCGGCCTGGTGCCGGGCCACGAAGGCCGCCGCCTGGGTGCGCCGCTCCATGCCCATCTTGGCGAGCAGACTGGAGACGTAGTTCTTCACCGTCTTCTCGGCCAGGTGCAACTCGTTGCCGATCTGACGATTCGTCATCCCCTCGCCGATCAGATCGAGGATCCGGCGCTCCTGCTTGGTGAGCTGGGCGAGCCGTTCGTCCTCCTTCTCGCCGCCGTCGCGCAGCCGGGCGAGCACCCGGCTGGTGGCGACCGGGTCGAGCAGCGACTTGCCGGCCGCGACGTCCCGCACCGCGGTGATCAGGTCGGTGCCGCGGATGGCCTTCAGGACGTAGCCGGAGGCCCCGGCCATGATCGAGTCGAACAGCGCCTCGTCGTCCGAGAAGGAGGTCAGCATCAGGCACTTCAGCTCGGGCAGCCGCGAGCGGACCTCCCGGCAGACCTCGACCCCGTTGCCGTCCGGCAGGCGCACGTCGAGCACCGCCACGTCCGGGTGGACGGCGGGGATCCGGGTGATCGCCTCGGCGGCGGTGCCGGCCTCCCCGACCACCTCGATGTCGTCCTCGACCGAGAGCAGGTCGTGCACGCCCCGTCGGACCACCTCGTGGTCGTCGAGCAGGAAAACTCTGATTTGTCCGTTATCACTCACACCCAAAACCTCCCATATGACCCTACAAGTGGCCTCTCGTACGTACTGCCCCAGGGGCGTGTTCCGGCCAGACCGGTCCGAAACCGATACCGAGAACCCCCTTACGTACGGGCCGTCGCCCGGATAACGTGCGCTGGTGTCCTGAAGGCGCCCGAATTGAGAGCTGCGTCACGCGGTCCGTCACCCCCACCCAACCGACGGCGAGCCGAGCGCGGCACCCACGGGGTTGTAGGCCCTGAACAAGTAGGACGTCCTAGCGCAGGCGCGCCAAGGGCGGACGCTGGGTAACGTTCTCGTGAGGGACGCCGTCGGAACAGGATCACCACCTGCCCCGCAACAGGTGCGCATACCCACGCGCCCCGCGAGGCGGTGACCGGACCGGTCACCGGCGACCCCGGGCGGCCGGACAGACCGAGGAGTGAACGTGACCGTCAAAAGCACGGCGAGGGCCCGCAAGAAGGCGGCCCCCTCCGTCCCTGACACCCTGCGCGCCACGGGTACGGACGCCCAGCCGGAGCTCGTCCAACTGCTCACGCCGGAAGGCGAGCGGGTCGAGCACCCGGACTACCCGCTCACCACCACTCCGGAGGAGCTGCGCGCCCTCTACCGCGACCTGGTGCTGGTGCGCCGGTTCGACGGCGAGGCCACCGCGCTCCAGCGCCAGGGCGAGCTGGGCCTGTGGGCCTCGCTGCTCGGCCAGGAGGCCGCCCAGGTCGGCTCCGGTCGTGCCATGCGCACCGGCGACTACGCCTTCCCCACCTACCGCGAGCACGGCGTGGCCTGGTGCCGCGACGTCGACCCGCTGAACCTGCTCGGCATGTTCCGCGGCGTGAACCACGGCGGCTGGGACCCGAACGAGAAGAACTTCCACCTGTACACCATCGTGATCGGCGCGCAGGCCCTGCACGCGACCGGCTACGCGATGGGCATCACCAAGGACGGCGCGGACGACGCGGTCATCGCGTACTTCGGCGACGGCGCCTCCAGCCAGGGCGACGTCAACGAGGCCTTCACCTTCGCCTCGGTCTACAACGCCCCCGTGGTGTTCTTCTGCCAGAACAACCAGTGGGCGATCTCCGAGCCCACCACCACCCAGACCAAGATCCCGCTGTACCGCCGCGCCTCCGGCTTCGGCTTCCCGGGCGTCCGGGTCGACGGCAACGACGTGCTGGCCTGCCTGGCCGTGACCCGCTGGGCGCTCGACCACGCCCGCAGCGGCAACGGCCCGGTGCTGATCGAGGCGTTCACCTACCGGATGGGCGCCCACACCACCTCCGACGACCCGACCCGCTACCGGCTCACCGAGGAGACCGAGGCCTGGAAGGCCAAGGACCCGATCCTGCGGCTGCGCACCCTCCTGGAGAAGGAGGGCCTCGCGGACGAGGAGTTCTTCGCCGCGATCGACGCCGAGAGCGAGCAGCTGGGGCTGCGGGTGCGCGAGGGCGTGCGCAGCATGCCGGACCCGGACCCGACGCTGATCTTCGACCACGTGTACAGCGAGCCGCACGGGCTGGTCGATGAGGAACGGGCCGAGTACGTCCAGTACGCGGCCTCCTTCGAGGCGGGGGAGAACCTCTGATGGCCGGTCAGCTCAGCATCGCGAAGGCGCTCAACAGCGCCCTGCGCAAGTCGCTGGAGGACGACCCGAAGACCCTCCTGATGGGCGAGGACATCGGCAAGCTCGGCGGCGTCTTCCGGATCACCGACGGCCTGCAGAAGGACTTCGGCGAGGGCCGGGTCATCGACAGCCCGCTCGCCGAGTCGGGCATCGTCGGCACCGCGATCGGCCTCGCGCTGCGCGGCTACCGCCCGGTCGTGGAGATCCAGTTCGACGGCTTCGTCTACCCGGCCTTCGACCAGATCGTCTCCCAGCTGGCCAAGATGCACGCCCGCGCGCTCGGGCACGTCAAGATGCCGGTCACCATCCGGATCCCCTACGCGGGCGGCATCGGCGCGGTCGAGCACCACAGCGAGTCGCACGAGGCGTACTTCGCGCACACCGCCGGCCTGCGCGTGGTCACCCCGTCCAGCGCGCACGACGCGCACTGGATGCTGCGGCAGGCCATCGCCTCCGACGACCCGGTGATCTTCCTGGAGCCCAAGCGCCGCTACTGGGACAAGGGCGAGGTCGGCGACGCCGCCGACCTGGGCCTGTACGACGCCCGGATCGTCCGGCCCGGCACCGACGCGACGCTGATCGCGTACGGCCCGATGGTCAAGGTCTGCCTGGAGGCCGCCGCGGCCGCCGAGGAGGACGGCCGCCGCCTGGAGGTCGTCGACGTGCGCTCGCTCTCCCCGGTGGACTTCGCCACCCTGGAGGAGTCGGTCAAGCGCACCGGCCGGGCCGTCGTGGTGCACGAGGCGCCGGTGTTCCTGGGCATGGGCGCCGAGCTGGCCGCCCGCCTCACCGAGCGGTGCTTCTACCACCTGGAGGCGCCGGTCCTGCGGGTCGGCGGCTACTACGCGCCGTACCCGCCGTCCCGGGTCGAGGAGGCATTCCTGCCCGACCTGGACCGCGTGCTCGACGCCGTCGACCGCGCGCTCGCGTTCTGATACCGGGGAGCGAAGATGACCACCGAAGTTCGCTCGCTCCGCGAGTTCAAGATGCCCGATGTGGGCGAGGGCCTCACCGAGGCCGAGATCCTCAGCTGGTACGTCAAGCCGGGTGACACGGTGACGGACGGCCAGGTCGTCTGCGAGGTGGAGACCGCCAAGGCCGCGGTGGAGCTGCCGATCCCGTTCAACGGGGTCGTCGAGCAGCTCTTCTTCCCCGAGGGCGCGACGGTCGACGTCGGCACCGTGATCATCTCGGTCGCGGTCGCCGGGGAGGGCGGGGCCCCGGCTCCGGCCGCCCCCGCCGCGCAGGCCGCTCCCGCCGCTCCCGCCGCTCCGGCGGCCGAGGCGCCGGCCGCGCCGGCCGAGCCCGAGCGGCGCGAGGTGCTGGTCGGCTACGGTCCGCGGACCGGCACCGCCCAGCGCCGGGCCCGTCGGACCACCACGACCACGGTCGTGGCCGCGCCGGCCGCCCCCGCGGCTCCGGCTCCTGTCGTGGCTCCCGTCGCGGCTCCTGTCGTGGCCGAACAGCACGCCGGCGAACGGCCGTTGGCCAAGCCGCCGGTGCGCAAGCTGGCCAAGGACCTCGGCATCGACCTGCGCGCGGTCACCCCCACCGGCCGTGACGGCGTCGTCACCCGCGAGGACGTGCACGCGCACGCGTCGGCCCTGGCCGCCGCGGCCTCGGCTCCGGCCGCGGTCGCTGCCGCCGTCGTTGCCGCCGCGCCCGTCGCGGCCGAGCCGGCCGAGGCTCCGGTCGTCGTGTCCGGGTCCGCCGCGGGCGACGTCCGGGTGCCGATCAAGGGCGTCCGCAAGGCCACCGCGCAGGCCATGGTGGCCTCGGCGTTCACCGCGCCGCACGTCACCGAGTTCGTCCAGGTCGACGTGACCCGCACGATGAAGTTCGTCCGCCGGCTCAAGGAGAGCGGCGAGCTGGGCCGGGACGTCCGGGTCAGCCCGCTGCTGATCGTCGCCAAGGCGCTGCTCACCGCGATCAAGCGGCACCCCGAGATCAACGCGCAGTGGGACGAGGCGGCCCAGGAGATCGTCATCAAGGGCCAGGTGAACCTCGGCATCGCCGCGGCCACCCCGCGCGGCCTGATCGTGCCCAACATCAAGGACGCCGGCGCCAAGACCCTGACCGGGCTGGCCACGTCGCTCGGCGAACTGGTCGAGACCGCCCGCCAGGGCAAGACCTCGCCGGCCGACATGCAGGGCGGCACGGTCACCATCACCAACGTCGGCGTCTTCGGCGTCGACACCGGCACCCCGATCCTCAACCCGGGCGAGGCCGCGATCCTCGCCTTCGGCGCGGTCCGGGAGCTGCCGTGGGTGCACAAGGGCAAGGTGGTCCCGCGTCAGGTGACCACGCTGGCCCTCTCCTTCGACCACCGCCTGGTGGACGGGGAACTGGGCTCCAGGGTGCTGGCCGACGTGGCCGCCCTCCTGGAGCAGCCGAAGCGCCTGATCACCTGGGGCTGACCGGCCGGTAGGACCACGGAAGGGGCCTTCCTCCGCACATCGGTGTGGAGGAAGGCCCCTTCGTGGTGTCCGTCCGTCGGTTACCGCTGGGGACGGAGGCGACGGACGGCGATCAGGACGCCCGCGCCGAGTGCGAGGAGGGCGGCGGCGGAGCCGGCGAGGAAGCCGTTGGCGGAGGAGGAGCCGGTCTGGGCGAGCTCGGGGGTGCCGGCCGGCGCGGTGGTGGCGAGAGGGGCGGAAGTCGGGTTCGCGGCGGGGGACTTGGGCGCCTCGGCGGTGGGTGCGGCTGGGGCGGCGGTCTTGGTCTCGTCCGCGGCGGGCTTGGCCGGGGCGACGGGAGTGGTCTTGGCCTTGGCCGGGGCGCTCGGCTTGGCGGTGGCGGTGGCGGTGGCGGTGGCGGTCGGGACGGGCTGGGCGGCGGCCGGGTGTTCCACCGGGAAAGTGAAGTTCGAGTCGCCGACCACGGCCTGGGAACCGGGAGCCTGTCCGAGGACCCCGATCTTGACCTTGCCCAGGTTCTTGGGGGCCTTCGCGGAGAGGCCGATGCGGAAGGTGAAGTGCTCCGCCCGGCCGTTCTCGAGGTGCTTGACGACGGTGGCAGGCGAGGCGTTGGTGTGGAGCGACGGGTCGCAACCGGGGCTGAGGGCGACCGGCTTCCAGGTCCCGCCGGACGCCACCTCGACCGTGAAGTCCTCGGTCCGGAGGCCGGTGCCGGGCACCGGGTTGAACAGCCAGATGGACGCCGCGACGTTCTCGTAGGGCGCACCGGTGAAGTTGGTGATGCCGACGCCCACCTCCACCTTCGGGCCGCCCGCGATGAGGGTCTGGCCGTCCCGGGTCTGGTGGAAGGAAGCGGTGAGGTCGCCGTTGTGGGTGGCGGCCGGGGCCGGGGTGGCCGGAGTCGTCACCTCGTACGGACCGGCACAGGCCCAGGCGGTGTCGGTGGTGAGGATCTGGATGCCGCCGGCGAGGACGGCGGTGGTGGCGAGCGTGGCGAGGGTGCGGCGGGTGGAGAGCGAGCGGGTGTTCTTCGCAAAGCGGGTGATAACGGACGTGCGCATGACGTGACTCCCCAGGGTCATGGGTCTGACGGTGTGGTGGGTGAAGACGACCGGCTCCGCTCCTCCTGAGCGGAAGCGCCCCCCGGCTCTGCCGGTCTCGCTCTCCGTGCCTTCATCCGTATAGACGCGCATCTGCGCTGGTGGTTGCAGGTGAGTTCAAAAGTTTTTCGGACGTCTGCTGCTAGCGCGAGAAGAAGGGGCCTTCCTCCACACCGCCGTGTGGAGGAAGGCCCCTTCGTGGTGTCCGTTCGTCGGTTACCGCTGGGGCCGGAGGCGACGGACGGCGATCAGGACGCCCGCGCCGAGTGCGAGCAGCGCGGCGGCGGACAGGGCGAGGAAGCCGTTGGTGGAGGAGGAACCGGTGTGTGCGAGCTCGGTGGCGCCGTCCGGGGCGGTGGTGGCCGGGGCGGAAGTCGGGCTCGTGACGGGGGACTTGGGGGCCTCGGCGGTGGGCGCGGCCGGGGCGGCGGTCTTGGTCTCGTCCGCGGCGGGCTTGCCGGGCGCGGGCTTGGCCGGGGCGCTCGGCTTCGCCGTGACCGTGGGCTTGCCGGCGGGCTTGGCCTCGCCGTTGGCGTGGAGGACCCTGATGCCCACGCCCACGGGCTTGCTGGCGGGTCCGGCCTCCGCCCAGGGCGAGGCGGTGACCGAGAGCATGGTGAGGTCCTTCGGGGCACTGGCGGCCAGGTGCAACCGGAACATCACCCGAGCCGTCCGGCCGTCGGCCAGGTGCTGGCCCAACGACCCGGTGTCGACCCGGACGGCCTCGCCGCCGCATCCGTCGTCGATGCCGAGCTTCGTCCAGGTGCCGTCGATCATCGCCTCGATGGTCACGTCCCCGGTGCGGAGGCGGTTCGCGCCGCTGTCGTCCTTCAGGGTGAGGCCGAACGCGGCGTTGTCGTAGTCGGCTCCGCTGAGGTTGAGCAGCTTCACGCCGAACTCGATGCTCGAACCGGCGGTCAGCGAGGTCGGGTTCGGCTCGATGATGTCGGCGTCCAGGGGGTTCGCGTGGTGCCGCGCCCGAGCGTCGGCCGAGATGGTGGTGCCGGGGCCCTGGTAGGGGCCGGAGCAGGCCCAGGCGGTGTCGGTGGTGAGGATCTGGATGCCGCCGGCGAGGACGGCGGTGGTGGCGAGGGCGGCGAGGGTGCGGCGGGTGGAGAGCGAGCGGGTGTTCTTCGCAAAGCGGGTGATAACGGACGTGCGCATGACGTGACTCCCCAGGGTCATGGGTCTGACGGTGTGGTGGGTGAAGACGACCGGCTCCGCTCCTCCTGAGCGGAAGCGCCCCCCGGCTCTGCCGGTCTCGCTCTCCGTGCCTTCATCCGTATAGACGCGCATCCCCGCCGGTGGTTGCAGGTGGGTTCAGAAGTTTTTTCGGAAGCCTTCCGGAGCCGTGTTTCGGGATACTGCCGGAATGACGGATGAGCTGACTGTCCGTCCGGGGACGGTGCCGGGCGGGGACGGGGAGCGGCGGTCGCTGCGGCGGGACGCGTCGGGGACGGCGTTGCTGGCGGGGCTGGTGTGCATCGCGGTGTCGTTCTCGGGGCCGCTGGTGGTGGTCCTCGCGGCGGCCTCGGCGGGGCGGCTGGACGCGGCGCACACGGCGTCCTGGATCTGGGCGGTGGGCGTCGGCAGCGGGGTGAGCGGGTTCCTGCTGAGCTGGTGGACCCGCACGCCGGTGATCACGGCCTGGTCGACGCCGGGGGCGGCGCTGCTGGTGACGAGCCTCGGGGCGTACCCGTACCGGGAGGCGGTCGGGGCGTACGTCGTGTGTGCGGTCGTGGTGACGCTGTTCGGGGTGACGGGCTGGTTCGGGCGGCTGATCGCGGCGGTGCCGGTGGGGATCGTCAACGCGATGCTCGCGGGCATCCTGTTCTCGTTCGGCGCCGGGATCTTCGGGGCGGTGCACGGCGCACCCGTGCTGGTGGTGGGGAGCTTCGCGGCGTTCCTGCTGGCCAAGCGGTTCGCGCCGCGCTACGCCGTGCCGGTGGCGCTGCTGGTGGGCGGGGTGCTGGCGGCGGTCACGGTCGGCCTGCCGCTGCGGGTGGGGTCGGGCGGGCCGACCGTGCCGGTCCTGACGGTGCCCGCGTTCTCCTGGTCGGCCGTGGTGGGGCTGGCGCTGCCGCTCACGATCGTCGTCCTGGCCTCGCAGAACGCGCCGGGCCTCGGGGTGATGAGGGCCTTCGGGTACCGGGCGGACGACCGGCTGCTGATCGGGTCGACCGGCGCGATGTCGCTGCTGATGGCGCCGTTCGGCTCGCCCGGGGTCAACCTCGCGGCGATCACGGCGGCGATCTGCTCGGGCCCGGAGGCCCACCCGGACCCGCGGCGGCGCTATGTCGCGGGGATGTCCTCGGGGGCGCTGTACGTCGTGGTGGGGAGCTTCGGCGGGGTGCTGGTGAGCCTGTTCACCGGGCTGCCGAAGGAGCTGATCGCGGTGATCGCCGGGGTCGCGCTGCTGGCGTCGCTGCAGGGCAGCCTGGCGGCGGCGGTCGCGGAGGAGCGGGGGCGGGACGCGGCGGTGGTGACGTTCCTGGCGAGTGCGTCGGGGATGAGCCTGTTCGGGATCGGTTCGGCGTTCTGGGGGCTGCTGTTCGGGCTGGGGACGCACCTGGTGCTCGGCCTGGCACGGAAGCCCTGACAGATTCATTGGTATGACTGGTCCGATGTGGATCGTTCGGCCAGGTCGGTGACTTTTTCGTCCGCCGGTGGGGGCGACACGCCGGGTCGGGTACGTCTCCGCTCCACCACCCGGGCGACACCGGGTGACCGGAGCCCCGAGGACGCACCCGTATGCCGCCTGGCAACCCTGGCCGTCTCGTTCGGAGTCTGGCCGCGCTCGTGCTGGTGTCCACCGCCGTACTCCCGGCCGCCCTGGAGCTGGTCGGCCCCTCGCCGTTCGGCGTGATCGGGGCCGGCGCCCCCGTCGACCGGGCGGTGCCGCCGCACACGGCCCAGCGCGCCGACCTGCGCGGCGCCGCGCCCGCCCCGACCGTCGACATACGCCGCACCGGCGACCCGGCCAACCGGATCACCCTGGTGCTGCTCGGCGACGGCTACACGGCGGCCGAGCAGGACCTCTTCCAGCAGCAGGCGGACCGGGCCTGGCACTCGCTGATGGACATCGAGCCGTTCCGCAGCTACCAGGCGTTCTTCAACATACGGCGGGTCGAGGTGCTCTCGCCGGTCTCCGGGATAGCCGAGACCGAGAGCCGCGGCCGCAACCCCTCGACCCCGCTCGGCATGCACTTCTGGTGCGAGGGCACCGCCCGGCTGCTCTGCGCTGACGAGGCGGCCACCGCCCGGCTGGCGGGGGACAGCGCCGGGCCGCAGTACCTGATAGCGCTGGCGAACTCGACCGAGTACGGCGGCGCCGGGGGCACCGGGGTGACCACCCTGGCGGGCGGCAGCCCGGACGCGGGGCGGATCATCCAGCACGAGATCGGCCACACCGTGGGGGACCTCGGGGACGAGTACGACTCCGCGCCGGACGACGCCGACTACCCGAACCTCTCGACCCTCAACGCCGACGACATGCGCAAGAAGCAGACCAAGTGGTGGCGCTGGCTGGGCGCCGCGTCCCCGGACGGCGCCGGGACGGTCGGGGCGTACCGCAGCGCCAACGGCCTCTACCGGCCGACGCAGGACTCGGTGATGCGCACCCTGGGCAGTGCCTACAACCTGCCCTCGCGCGAGGCGATCATCGAGGAGCTGTACCGCCGGATCCGCCCGACCGACCCCCCGGTGCCGCCGCCCGGCGAGGTGGACGGCCGCCCGCAGCTGGACGCCCGGCCGCTGCCGCTGTCCGGGCCGCGCCAGCTGCGGGTGGACTGGACGGTGGACGGCGTCCCGGCGGATCCGCGGACGGTGAACGGCGGGCGGCTGGACTCGGCGCAGCTGAACATCCCGGCCGGCCGCGCCGCCACCGTCACGGCGACCGTCCGGGACACCACGGACTGGGTGCGCGACGAGGGCTTCCGGGACAAGTACATGACCCGCTCGGTGTCCTGGACGGTCACCGGCTGAGCGCAGGTCCCGGGGAGATCGGTCGTACCCCACTCTGGGCGTCCAATCATGGGATGACTACCCTGGATGCACTATGCCCGTGGAGCCAGACCGTTCAGTCCGTCCCCTGTCCGCCCCCGCTCCCCGTTCCTCCGACGAGTCCCCGGCCGCCGTCACGTCCTCGGCCGCCTTCGCGTCCCCGCCCGGCGGGCGCGCCGCGTGGCTCGCGTGGTCCGTCGGCGTCAGCGTCTACGTCCTCGCGGTGATCCACCGCACCAGCCTCGGCGTGGCCGGGCTGGACGCCGCCGAGCGCTTCGGGATCGGCGCCTCGGCGCTCTCCACCTTCTCGATCCTCCAGGTGCTGGTCTACGCGGCCATGCAGGTGCCCGTCGGGCTGCTGGTGGACCGGTTCGGGCCGCGGCGGGTGCTGCTGCTCGGCGTCCTGCTGCTGAGCACCGGGCAGCTGGCCTTCGCGTTCAGCTCCTCGTTCGCCCCCGCGCTGGCCTCCCGCGCGGTGCTGGGCTGCGGGGACGCGATGACCTTCATCAGCGTCCTGCGGATCGCCGCCCGCTGGTTCCCGGCGGCGAAGAACCCGTTCGTGGCGCAGCTGACCGGCCTCGTCGGGATGGGCGGCAACCTGTTCACGACGGTGGTGCTCGCGCAGGTGCTGCACAGCGAGGGCTGGACGCCGACCTTCGCGGCGATCGCGCTGCTGGGCGTGGCGGTGTTCGCGCTGGTCGCGCTCTTCCTGAAGGACGCGCCCGCCGTGGCCGAGCCGGTCGATCAGCACCGGCCGCGGACCGGGATCGGGCGGCAGGTCCGGGAGTGCTGGCAGGAGCCCGGCACGAGGCTCGGACTCTGGGTGCACTTCACGACGCAGTTCCCCGGCAACGCCTTCGGCCTGCTCTGGGGCCTGCCCTACCTGGTCGAGGCGCAGGGCATGACGCGCGCCGAGGCCGGCGGGCTGCTGACCCTGCTGGTGCTCTCCAACATGACCTGCGGCTTCGTGTTCGGCCGGGTGCTGTCCTTCTCGCCGCGCGCCCGGATGCCGATCGTGTTCACGGTGATCGGGGCGACCGCGCTGGGCTGGGCGCTGGTGCTGGCCTGGCCGGGCGCGCACCCGCCCGTGTGGCTGCTCGTCGGGATCATCCTGGTGATGGGCAGCAACGGCCCGGCCTCGCTGGTCGGCCTGGACTACGCCCGCGCCCGCAACCCGGTGGAGCGGCTCGGGACGGCCTCCGGCATCGTCAACATGGGCGGCTTCATCGGCACGATGATCACCCTGTTCGGCATCGGTGTCCTGCTCGACGCCCTGGCCCCGGCCGGCGCGGAGACGTACTCGGCGGACGCCTTCCGGTGGGCGTTCTGCTGGCAGTACGTGCCGCTGGCGGTGGGGACGGCGATGATCCTGCGGCTGCGGCGGAGGCTAGTGGCAGTGGGTGCGTAGGGTTTCTGACCTGCGAAAACGCGATTAGCCATCCTTTGGGGAAGGTTAATGCCCCCGGTATGAGTGAGTTGAACTCACTCATACCGGGGGCATACGTCAGCGACCGTACTCCCGCATCATCGCGGCCATCTGCGGTGGCGTCCCGTAGATCCGGGCGCCATGGAGCTCTGCGTGCATGAGCCCGTGGTCAGGTGGAGCCGACTCGTGCTGCGCTTCACGCCGCAGGCGGACCAGGTCCACCAGCTTCAGCTTCGGGCAGCCGGAGACGACCCTGCTGCCCCGGATCCCGACCCGCTCCACGGACCGGCAGGCGTAGTACGCGCCGAAGGGCGGCCCGCTGTCCTCCTCCCGCGTCGGCATGTGGAAGACCATCTCCCCGTGCCGACAGTGCACCGTCCCGTCCGAGTGGATGGTCACACCTGGCCAGTCCTCGTGGTCGATCTCGGCGATGATCTGCACCTGCTGGCCGATCGCCTCGGTGAGGGTCTCCGCCATCCGCCGCTGCTGGGTGGGGATGTCGGTGTCCCCTCGGCGGATGGACGGGAGGAGGTCGCGGGTGACCCATTCCTGGAAGGGCTGCGCGTTCGGCTTGGTCGACCTCATGATCAGGGTGTACAGACCCGTCTCGCTGATGACCCCAAGCATGGGATTTCCACGCCTGTATGGTTTCTGACCTGCGAGAACCTGGTAACCATCAGAATTTCTGATGGTTACCAGGCGCAGGTCGACCATCCGTGCGTTCATCGGCTTCACGATCTTGTGTGCCTCGCTCGGATTGCTGCGGCCGAGCACTCGGCACACGTCCGCCGTGACGAACCACGGCTGCCCGTCGATCATCACCACCCTGATCGGCTGGCCCGTGACCGGGAAGCTCGACCGCACCAGCACCATCTGTTCCTGCTGTTCCTGTTCGTCGTCCATGGGGACGCCCCTCCTTCTTCCGAGTGATGGCAGGACTGCTCGGAACAACGAGGTCGAACGAGTGGGGTACTGGTCCCACGTTGACGCACGGATGCACGAGGCGTACCGCCCCGGCGCACGGTTGTGCGTGTACGCCGGGTGGTGCGCGACTGCTGTTTCAGATGGTGACCGAGAACGTGGCCAGCACCCGCTCGGCCAGCTCCTTGTCGCCCTCGACGCCCACCGGGCCGGGGCGGCCGCGGCCGCAGGCGAGGCGGACGTACGTCTCCCAGTCCATGGTCAGCTGGACGTCGGGGGCCAGGCTGACCGACTCGTCCACGGTGCCGCGGCCGGCCGCGTCGACCCGCACGGTGCGCAGGAACTCGACCGGGCCGGTGACGTCCAGCACGAGGGTCGTCCCGGCCGGGGCGCCCGCGGTGTGGGCGACGGCCTTGGGCAGCCTCTCCAGCAGGACGTCCCGGGCGACCAGGGCGGCCGGGGAGGCCAGGTTGCCGGGTGCGGCCAGGGCCCGGCGCAGGTCCTGCTCGTGCACCCAGACGTCGAAGGCCCGCAGCCGCAGCAGCTCGTGGTACGGCACGTCCCGGGCGAACGGGCCGGCCGGCCAGCGCACCGGCTCCTCGGGCGTCTGCCGGGCGTTGCGCAGGGCCCGCGAGCGGCGGATGATCGTGTACTCCAGCTCGCCGGTCATCTCCAGCGCGGTGTGGCAGCGGCGCTTGTCCACCGGCAGCTCGACGTAGCGGGCGAACTCGCTCGTGACGTGGCGCAGGTCGCGCGGGAGCGCGTGGATCGGGCGGGGGTCGCCGAGCAGCTCGGACTCGACGGCGATGATGTGCGAGACGACGTCCCGCACGGACCAGCCGGGGCACTCGGTGGCGCGGTTCCAGGCGCCCTCCGGCAGGGGGGTCACCAGTTCGGATATGGACTCGATGCTCTGCGTCCACGCCTCGGTGTGCGCCTGCACGGTCTGGTTGTCCGTCACGGGAATCTCCGGCCCTCCGTCAGCTGCCTTGCCGCGCGCACCCTGCCCCGTCGGCCGGCCGGGTCGGTCCGGCCTTCGGGCGCACACGCTAACCGCACGTTACGCTGCCGGGTGACAGCCGGGCAGCGCTTTCGGGTGACGATCGTAGGACTCTTGCCGTGGACGGTGGTACTGTGCGCGCTTCATTGATCCAACTCGCGGTCTCCGACGCCGAGCCGCCGGCCGAGCGACGGGCCAGGGCGGCCTCCCTGGTACGGGCCCAGCACGGCTGTGACCTGGTGGTCCTGCCCGAGCTGTGGCCGCTCGGGGGCTTCGCCTACGACCTCTGGTCGGAGGGCGCGGAGACGCTCGACGGGCCCACCTCGGACGCCATGGCGGCCGCCGCCCGGGCCGCCGGGGTCTGGTTGCACGCCGGTTCGATCGTCGAACGCGACCCGGACGGGCCGATCTACAACACCTCGCTGCTGTTCGCCCCCGACGGCGAGCTCATGCACACCTACCGCAAGATCCACCGCTTCGGCTTCGACAGCGGCGAGGCGGTGGTGATGGGCGCCGGGCAGGAGATCGTCACGGCCGCGACCGACTTCGGCACGCTCGGCCTGGCCACCTGCTACGACCTGCGCTTCCCCGAGCTGTTCCGGGCCCTGCTCGACGCGGGCGCGCAGCTGCTGGTCGTCCCGGCGGCCTGGCCGGCGCGGCGCCGCGAGCACTGGACGCTGCTGGCCCGGGCGCGCGCGGTGGAGGAGCAGGCGTACGTCCTCGCCTGCAACACCGCCGGGACGCACGGCGGGGTCGAGCAGGCCGGGCACAGCATCGTGGTGGACCCGTGGGGCCGGGTGCTGGCCGAGGCCGGGGCGGGGGAGCAGGTGCTGACCGTCGAGTTCGACCCGGCCGAGGTGGCCAAGGCGCGGGCGGAGTTCCCGGTGCTGCGGGACCGCCTGCTGGGGATCCCGGCGCCGGTCCAGCGCTGACGCCGGAGGGGCCGGAACGGGCGGGATCCGGCCGTTCCCGGGGTTGGTTTGTACCTGCTCCGGACGGGTTTGAGAAGATGAGCACTCGTCGTGTTCCCAGTCGTTCTTCGGCCGGTCCGCCGAGGGGCGGCCGGTCGGCCCGCCCGAGGAGGTCGCGCGCATGGCCGGCAACGGCGCAGGCGACACCCGTCCCGTCATCCGCCGCAACAGCCTCCGCGAGCAGATCGCGGGCGCGCTGCGCGAGGAGATGATGGCCGGCCGCCTTGAGGCGGGCCGCAATTTCACCGTCAAGGAGATCGCCGAGCTGTACGGCGTCTCCGCGACCCCGGCCCGCGAGGCGCTGGTCGACCTCGGTGCCCAGGGCCTGCTGCGGGCCGAGCACCACCGCGGCTTCACCGTGCCCGAGCTGGGCTGGGACGACTTCGTGGAGATCTTCGAGTCCCGGGTGCTGCTCACCGACAGCTACTACCGCCAGTACCGCTCCCGCCGCGCCCTGCCCGACCTCACCCGGCTGCCCTCGCTGCGCCGCCGGGCGGACGCGGCCGTGCGGGCGGCCAGGGCCGGGAACCTGGACGTCATGGTGGGCTGCGACCGCCGGTTCTGGCAGGAGGTCGCCGGGCTGCTCGGCAACCGCCGGATCGGCGCCTACCTGGACTGGCTGCGCGTGCAGTCCTGGATGTTCGCGGCGTCCTACCTGCGGGAGCTGTCCGCGCTGGGCGGGGTGTGCTGGGACCGGCACGTCGACCTGGTGGACGCGATCGAGGCCCGGGACCTCGCCGGGGCGCACCGGATCATCTGCGAGTACAACCTGTTCACCGTCCGGCTGCTGGCCGAGCTGGCCGGGCAGCCGCTGGAGTCGGTGGCCGTGCTGGGGCTGCTCACCGAGTCCGTGGACGAGGAGCCCGCCCCGGCCCCCGGGCCGGCCGGGCCGCCGCCGGACGAGCCGGGCCCCGCGGTGCCGGGGACGGCCCGCGCGCGGCGCGGCGAGGACGTCGGCCGCGAGCTGGGCCGGGAGCTCGGACTGGGGCTCGGCCTGGTGCCGCAGCCGCGATCGATCCCGCACGGCCGGTTCGGCCGGCGGCTGCCCGAGCCCCCCGAGCACCCGCAGGGACGGCCCGATCCGCATCGCGCGCCGGGCCGGTAGGGTGGGCGGTCGTCGTACCGGACGTCCCCGTCGGGACCCGTCCCGGTGCGGACACCGCCGCCCGTAGTCGTCCCCGTCCGCGCGGACGACTCCCCGCCCGGAGAGGAAGAGCCGGCCATGGCCTGCGACCTCTGGCTCGTCCCGCTCGTGGACGTGCTGAGCCACAGCCCCGACAACCCCTTCCGGGACGACCTCGCGCTGTACAACGCCGTGCTGACCTCGCGCGGACTGCCCGAAGTGCCGGTCTACCAGTACGTCCCGGGGATCAGCGGGGCGGTCGAGCCGATAGCCGCCTTCGACTACGACTCCCTGCACTTCCTGCGCCGCGCCTACCTGTTGGGCCTCACCGGCCTCGACATCACGCCGGTCGACTCGCTCGGCGGCGACTACGAGCAGCTCCTGGAGATGTTCGAGAACAGCGCCGAACAGTCCCACCTGGTCTGGCACTTCGACCACGCGGGCGCCTACGTGCCGATCGAGTTCGCGGTGCCGCTGGTGGACGACGCGCTGCTCGCGGTCGGCGGCCCGCTCGGCTCCAGCCACGGGCTGCTGCGCGAACTCCAGGCCGTGGCACCGTCCCTGGGCCTGGACCCGTACAACCCGCCGGCCCCGACCAAGCCGCTCGGGCCGACCGGCCTGGAGCAGCCGTTCGGCCCGCCGCTGGACGACCTGCACCCCTTCGCCCGCGAGCGGCACGCGTGGGCGGGCCTGTACGCGGCGGCGACCCGGAGCGTCTCCCAGGGCTCGATGATCGTCTTCGCCTGAGCCGGGCGGCAGCCTCGGCTGTCCGGTCCTCGGCCCCCGCACGTCCGCCCCCGCACGGCCGCCCGCCTACCGCAGCGGGCCCTCCGGCGGCCGCTGGCGCGGCATGGTGGGCCGGGTGCCCGGCGGGGGCAGCACCCGCACCTGGGCGCCCACGCCGGTCTCGGTGCGCCCGCCCCACGTCCCGGGGGCCTGGGTGGGCAGCTGCGTCATCGACGCGCGGAACTCCAGCATCCACTCCGAGGTCTCGGTGCGGACCATGTCCGACACGTCCTCGCAGAACCGGCGCAGCACGCCCAGGCAGCGCTCGGCCGCCTCGCCCGCGGTGCCCTCGGTCGGGCCGAGCACCTCCCGCACGCACTCCGACGCCCAGTCGAACTGGAAGGCCTCCAGGCGGCGTTGCAGCGCCTGCGCGGTGCTCACGTCCCGCATCCAGCCGGAGGTGAGGCCGAACGCCCGGTCGGTGCCGTGGCAGGCCGCCGCGAGGGCCAGGCCGACGTAGCCCCAGCTGGTGCCGTGCGCGACGGTGCCGGTCAGGTCCACCAGCGGGGCGGACACCCCGCCGATCGCGAAGCCGACCGTGCCGAACCGCAGCAGGCGGGCCCAGCGGCGCTTCCAGACCCGGTCCTTGCGGTACCACTCGATCGCCTCGACCGCCCGCTCCTCGGACCAGCGGTAGAGCTCCTCCAGCCGCTCGGCCGGCTCACCCCAGTCCCCGAGCGGGAACTGGCGGGCGCTCAGATCGGTCCGGCGGCGGGTGGACGCCCGGCGGGCGACCGCCGCGACGGGCTGGTCCTCCTCGCCGATCTCCTTGCCCCAGGCACTCTCCTCGGGCTGCATTTCCGGCTGGCTCACCTGTGGGGCTCCCTGTGGCGGGGCGGGCGGCTGGGTCTGGCGACGCGTCCGGCTGACGGATCGTCTGCCAGAGGTTGTCCAACAGCACTTCTTACCGCCAAATGGCTGACCGCGGGGCGCTTCCCCCTTGATCGTTATCGGATTCGGCCACCGGAACACGAGGTCGGAGGGATGCGGGGGTCGGCGAGATTTCACCCGTCCGAGCGAGGCCCCGGTGACCCGCCGTCCTGACCCGGCCACCCGCCGCCGAAAGACGGGGCCCGGCCTTGGAGGATCCTCCGACATCGTGAGCGTACGGAGCTCTCCGCTTGGAGGTTCCGACGGGACCGGAGAGCGGCCGGAACAGGCCACCGACTACCCTTGCCAACCGTGAAGGTCCTCGTCATCGGCGGCGGCGCCCGCGAACACGCCCTGTGCCGCTCCTTGTCCCAAGATCCCGCCGTCACCGAGCTGCACTGCGCCCCGGGCAACGCCGGCATCGCGCAGGTGGCGACGGTCCACCCGGTCGACCAGCTGGACGGCGCCCAGGTCGCCGGCCTGGCCGGGCGGCTCGGTGCCGACCTCGTCGTCGTCGGCCCGGAGGCCCCGCTGGTCGCGGGCGTCGCCGACGCCGTGCGCGCGGCCGGGATCCCCGTCTTCGGCCCGTCCGGCGCGGCCGCCCAGCTGGAAGGCTCGAAGGCCTTCGCCAAGGACGTGATGGCCGGCGCCGGCGTCCCGACCGCCCGCTCCTACGTGTGCACCACCGCCGAGGAGGCCGCCGAGGCCCTCGACGCCTTCGGCGCGCCCTACGTCGTCAAGGACGACGGCCTGGCGGCGGGCAAGGGCGTCGTCGTCACCTCGGACCGCGCCGCCGCGCTGGCCCACGCCGCCGCCTGCGAGCGCGTGGTCATCGAGGAGTACCTGGACGGCCCGGAGGTCTCGCTGTTCGCGATCACCGACGGCACCACCGTCCTCCCCCTGCAGCCCGCCCAGGACTTCAAGCGCGCGCTGGACGGCGACGAGGGCCCCAACACCGGCGGCATGGGCGCCTACTCGCCGCTGCCGTGGGCGCCCGACGGGCTGGTCCAGGAGGTCCTGGACACCGTCCTGCAGCCGACCGTGGACGAGCTGCGCCGCCGCGGCACCGAGTTCTCCGGCCTGCTCTACGCCGGCCTCGCGCTCACCTCGCGCGGCACCCGGGTGATCGAGTTCAACGCCCGCTTCGGCGACCCCGAGACCCAGGTCGTGCTGGCCCGGCTGCGCACCCCGCTGGCCGGCGTCCTGCTGGCCTCCGCCACCGGCACGCTCGACCAGCTGGAGCCGCTGCGCTGGAGCGAGGACGCGGCCGTGACCGTCGTCGTCGCCTCCGAGGGCTACCCGGCCGCGCCGCGCACCGGGGACCCGATCGAGGGCCTCGCCGAGGCCGAGGCGGACGGCACCGCGTTCGTCCTGCACGCCGGCACCGCGGCGGCCGGGGACGGCCGGGTGCTGAGCGCCGGCGGCCGGGTCCTGTCCGTCACCGCGACCGGCGCCGACCTCGCCGAGGCGCGCGGCCGGGCGTACGCCGCCGTCGACCGCATCTCGCTCAAGGGCGGCCAGCACCGCACCGACATCGCCCTCAAGGCGGCGGCCACCGCCTAGCCGTCCGGGCCGTCCGCACCCCGCAGGGCGCCGCGTCGTGGGAAACACCCCCATGGACGCAGCGCCCTGCGGCGTTCCCGGGCGGGGGCGGCCGTGGTGGGCGGCGCACCGTTCGGCGGCCGGATTCCAGCCCATCGAGTGACAGCACCCGCATCCGGCTGACGTAACCGGCCGCCCGGCCTTATGGTGCGCTGGATCGCACCGCGCCGTGGCCGCGCGCTGGGGTCGCCGCCGGGTAGCGGCGGTCCCGCGGGGGGATGCTGGACGGCGTCCGGCCGGGCGGTCGCCCGGGTGCTTCGCACCGGACCGGTCGCGGGGCGTCCGGTACGTCGTCCGGATATTCGGACGGCGTCACCGGGACGAGTGGAAACCGGGTCGTTCCGGAACACCCACGCGGACCGGGGCGTCGAACATGGCAGAAGCGCCACACAGCACGCACTACCGGGATCGGACACCACCGCTTCCCGGTCGGAACTGATCGTTTCGAGTCGGCTCAGGGGCCCGTCAGCGGGCGCCCGAGGGCTCCGAAGGGGGTGCCGCACCGTATGGCCGCTGCCGACACCGCGCGCGCACACGCCCAGGCGGTCCTGCGGATCCGCGGGCTCGCCCTGGCCACCGCCGCCGTGCCCGCCGCCGTCGCGGTGGTCCTGCTGGCCGGACGGTTCACCGGCCGCATCGGGGCGCCCGGCGCCTCCGACGCGGCCGGCTGGGACGCCGCCCGCTGGGCGGTCGGCGCGGTCGCCGTGCTCGCCCTCCTGGTGGCCGGCCTGGCCGCCCGCGCCTACCGCAGGGCCGTCCCACCGCGCACCCCGGCCGTCCCGCTGGAGCGCGCGGAGGCGCCCGAGCTGTACCGGCTGATCGCCGAACTCGCCGACCGGCTGGACGTCCCCGCGCCCTCCGCCATCGCGCTCACCCCGGACTGCGACAGCTGGCTGGAGGACGTCCAGCCCGCGCACCCGCACCACCCCCGGTCCGAGCCGCCCGCGCCCGTCCTGGTGATCGGCTCGCCGTTCCTGTGGTGGATGCGGGCCGACGAGCTGCGCGCCCTGCTCGCGCCCGTGGTGGCCGGCACCGCCGCCTCCGCGGACCCGGACATCGCCGCCGCCCGCCGCTTCCTGCGCAGCCTCGACGCCAGCCTGGACACCGGCCCGTCCCCGGCCGGGCTCGGCGGCGCCGTGCTGGCCGGCCCGCCCCGGGCGCCGCGCCGCGGCCCGGCCCTGCTGACCGACCGGATCACCCGCCGCCTCCTCGGCGCCTGCCGCGGCCACGCGGCCGAGCTTGAGCGGTCCGTCGCGAGCTGGGCCTCCGAGCAGGCCAGGACGGTCGACTACGGCCTGCGGATCGCCGCCCAGGAGCAGGTCGGCCTCGCCTACGCCGGCTGGGACCGCCTGCTCACCCGGGTCGCACTGCCCGCCTGGCGGCTCGGCCGCCACCCGGCCCACCTCAACGCCGGCGTGGTCGCCGCCCTCACCGAGCTGTCCCGGCGCGACCGGCTGGCCGACGGCTACGGCACCCGGCTCGGCGACCGCCCCGCCTGCGACCTGCTGGAGGAGCCCGGCACCGTCGACCGGGCGGTCTCCCGGCTCGCCGCCGAGCTGTTCTTCGGCGAGCCGGCCGCCGGCGCCTGGCACGAGCTGGAGTGGACCGACTACCCGGCCGAGGCCGTCGACGCCGGCTGGCGGGCCCGCGCCGCGGCCCTGCAGAGCGCCCTGGACCGCCTCGCGCCCCAGGCCCGCCCCGGCGCCCCGACGCTCACCCGGCTGCTGGTCCGCCTCGCCGAGGGCGACGGCGAACAACTGGCCGCCGCCCTCGCCGCCGAGCTGGCCCGCACCACCGCCCCGGCCCCGCTGCTCGAACCCGTCCGCAGCGGCCGCGACCTGCTGGTCGACCACGTCACCGCGATGGTCTGCTGCGCCGCCGTCGACACCGCGGGCGCCACCCCCGGCCTGGACTGGCTGGACGGCCCGGTCCTGCTGATCCGCGGCGTGCGCCGCACCGACCTCGCCGCCCCCGTCGCCCAAGCCGTCGAACAGGGCCAGGACGGCCCCCTGCGCGCCTGGCTCGACGCCGCCGACGTCCGCCTGGAGAAGCCCGTCCGCCTCTGATCGACAGCGGCGCTCGAACGCCGCCCACGCGCCCCCGGCCGGGCCCGCGGGCGGCCGTCCGCGCAGGCCGGAGGGCCCGCCGCCGACCGGCCCGAGATTGCCACCACCAATTGCTACCGCAGGGTGACGCTGCGCCAGCACTGTGTGGTGTATTAGACCGCACGCACATCCGGGGGGCACGTGCCAGCCGGAGGGGAGTGCACCTGGGAGGGGCGCGTGGGTACCGAACTCAACCGCCGCTGGGAGTCCGGAACGCTTGCCTACAGCGCCTCCGACCCCTTCGGCCAAGGCCCGCTGCCCTGGCTGCGCAGCCCCGACGAGTACCTGGCCGACGCCGAGGGCACCGTGCCCTGGTACGTGTCCGTGGACGCCCCCGGCCAGCGCCCGCTGGCCGCCGCTGCCCGGCCCCGGCCGCCGGTCGGCACCCCGCGCAGCGCCGACGACGTCGTCCAGCAGATCAAGGGCTTCGCCTCGGCCGGGGTGGTCCGCCCCGGCGGCTCGGTGGACTTCCGGGTCACCGTCAACCCGCCGCGCGAGTTCACCGTGGACGTCTACCGGATCGGCCACTACGGCGGTGACGGGGCGCACCACATGACGTCCAGCCCGCTCATCGCCGGCCTCGCCCAGCCCGCCCCGCTGGTGGTCGGCCGGACGGTGTCCTGCCACCACTGGTGGCACTCCTGGCGGCTGCAGATCCCCGCCCACTGGCGGCCCGGCGCGTACGTCGCCGTGCTGACCACCGCGGACATGCTGCACCGCAGCCACATCCCGTTCACCGTACGGGACTTCGAGGACCGGGCGCACGCCGCCGAACTGCTCCTGGTGCTCCCCGACGTGACCTGGCAGGCCTACAACCTGTTCCCCGAGGACGGCCGCAGCGGCGCGAGCCTCTACCACGCGTGGGACGGCCGGGGCGGGCTGGTCGGCGAGTCGGAGGCGGCCGTCACCGTCTCCTTCGACCGCCCGCACGCCACCGCCGGGCTGCCGCTGCACGTCGGCCACGCCTACGACTTCATCCGCTGGGCCGAGCGCTACGGCTACGACCTCGCCTACGCGACCGCCACCGACCTGCACGCCGGCCTGGTCGATCCGGCGCGGCACCGGGCGCTGGTCTTCCCCGGCCACGACGAGTACTGGTCCGAGCCGATGCGCCGCGCCGCCGAGCGGGCCCGCGACGGCGGCACCTCGCTGGTCTTTCTGTCCGCCAACACCATGTACTGGCGGGTCGAGCTGACCGCCGCCGCCTCCGGCGAGCCGAACCGGCTGCTCAACTGCCGCAAGCGCCAGAAGGTCCGGCCGGGCAGCCCGGCGGCCGGGGCGCCGGGCGCCGCGAGCGCCCTGTGGCGGGACGCCGGCGAACCCGAGCAGCACCTGCTCGGCGTGCAGTACTCGGGCCGGGTCGCCGCGCCCGCCCCGCTGCTCGCCCGGCACACCGCGCACTGGCTGTGGGACGGCACCGGGCTCCAGGAGGGCGACGAACTGCCCGGCCTGGTGGCCGGCGAGGCCGACCGCTACTACCCGAAGGTGGCGCTGCCCGAGCACACCGAGCGCGTCCTGCTGGCCCACTCCCCGTACCGGGACCTCGCCGGCCGCACCCGCTACCAGGAGACCTCGCTCTACCGCGCGCCCAGCGGCGCGTACGTCTTCGCGGCCGGCACCTTCGCCTGGTCGCCCGCGCTGGGCCGCCCCGGCCTCACCGACGAGCGCGTCCAGCGCGCCACCGCCAATCTGCTCGACCGGCTCTGCAAGAACGGGCCCTGAGCCCGTCGGCGCAGGGCCCGGAAGGCCCGGAAGGCCGCCGGGAGCGTTCGTGAAAGACTGCGGGGGCAGTGACCTCCCCTTTCGCACGGCCCGGCCGCTGGACTGATGGCCCACGCCCGTGAACGACCCCTGAGGACTGAACACCTTGAGCGGATTTGTCACCAAGCCCGAGCCGGTCCAGGTGCCCGGCCTGGTCCACCTGCACACCGGCAAGGTGCGCGACCTCTACCGCACCGAGTCGGGCGAGCTGGTCATGGTGGCCAGCGACCGGATGTCGGCCCACGACTGGGTGCTGCCGAACGAGATCCCCGACAAGGGCCGCGTCCTCACCCAGCTCTCCCTGTGGTGGTTCGAGCGGATCGCCGACATCGTGCCCAACCACGTGATCTCCACCGAGGTCCCGGCCGGCGCGCCCGCCGACTGGAAGGGCCGCACGCTGATCTGCAAGAGCCTGGACATGATCCCGGTCGAGGCGGTCGCCCGCGGCTACCTGGCCGGCTCCGGCCTGAGCGAGTACGAGGAGAGCCGCACGGTCTGCGGCATCGCGCTGCCCGAGGGCCTGGTCAACAGCTCCGAGCTGCCCGCCCCGATCTACACCCCGGCGCTCAAGGCCGAGGTCGGCGAGCACGACGAGAACGTCCCCTACGAGGAGACCGCCCGCCGGATCGGCGCCGAGCTGGCCAACCAGGTGCGCCGCACCACCCTGGACGTCTACGCCCGCGCCCGGGACATCGCCCGCGACCGCGGCATCATCCTGGCCGACACCAAGTTCGAGTTCGGCCTGCTGGACGGCGAGCTGGTGATCGGCGACGAGGTGCTCACCCCGGACTCCTCCCGCTACTGGCCGGCCGACGACTACGAGCCCGGCCGCTCGCAGGCGTCCTTCGACAAGCAGCTCATCCGCGACTGGCTGGTCTCCCCGGCCTCCGGCTGGGACCGCTACAGCGAGGAGCCGCCGCCGGCGCTGCCGGCCGAGGTGGTCGAGCGGACCCGGGCCAAGTACGTCGAGGTGTACGAGCGCCTAACCGGCACCAGCTGGGTCTGATCACCCGACCGCCCGCGGGTACGGCCGTCAGATCCAGCCGTGCTCGCGGGCGATCCGCACCGCCGCGTGCCGGTTCTCCGCGCCCAGCTTGGTGGCCGCCGAGGACAGGTAGTTGCGGACGGTGCCCTGGGACAGCGCCGCCCGCGCGGCGATCTCGGCGATCGGGGTGCCGTCCGCGGCCAGCTCCAGAACGTCGGTCTCGCGCGGCGTCAGCGGCGTCTCGCCGGCGCTGATCGCGTCCGCGGCGAGCTCGGGGTCGACGTACCGGCCGCCGGCCCGGACGGTCCGGATGATCCCCGCGAGGTCGGCCGCCGACACGGTCTTGGGCAGGAAGCCGCGCACCCCGACCTCCAGCGCCCGCTTCAGGTAGCCGGGCCGGCCGTGGCCGGTGACGATCATGCAGCGGCAGTCCGGCAGCAGCCGGCGCAGTTCGGTGGCGACCTCGATGCCGTCGCGTCCGGGCATCTGCAGGTCCAGGACGGCGATGTCGGGCCGGTGCGCCTGGGCCATCGCGAGCGCCTCCGGGCCGGAGCCGGCCTGGGCGACGACCTCGATGTCGTCCTCCAGCGACAGCAGCGCGGCCAGCGCGCCCCGGATCAGGTGCTCGTCGTCGGCGAGCAGGACGCGGACGGGCGGGGTCTCGGTCATCGGTGGGCCTCCTCGGCGCCGGCGGACGGGGTGACGTCGGTCAGATCGGTACGGCCGCGAGCATCCGGAACGTGCCCGGTGCGGCCGTCGGGACGGTCAGCTCGCCGTCGTGGGCGGCCAGCCGCTCGCGGAGCCCGCGCAGTCCGGTGCCGCCGCCCTGGGAGGGCAGCGGGACCTCCGGCACGCCGTCGTTCTCCAGCTCCAGCACCGCCCGGCCGTCCTCCCGGTGCAGGCGGATCAGGCAGTGCGCGGCCTCGCTGTGCCGCAGCACGTTGGTGGTGGCCTCGCGGATCACCCAGCCGAGCACCGACTGCACCGGGGCCGGCAGCCGGTCCGCGTCCTCGCCGAGGTCGATCTCGCAGGCGACGTCGGCGGAGCGCAGCACCGCCCGGGCGCCGATCGCCTCGGCGTGCAGGTCGGCGGTGCGGTAGCCGCGGATGACGTCGCGGACCTCGCGCTGCGAGTCCTGGGCGATCCGCTGCACCTCGGCCATCTGTTCGGCGGCCTCCGCGCGCCCCCGGCGGGCGAGTTGGACGGCGAGCTCGCTCTTGAGCGCGATCGTCGTGAGGTTGCGGCCCATGACGTCGTGCAGGTCGCGGGAGAAGCGCAGCCGCTCCTCGGCGACGGCGAGCCGGGACTGCGCCTCGCGGGCGGCGTCCAGCTCCCAGACGATCGCGGTCACCCAGGCGAAGCTGCGGCAGCTGCCGATCAGGAAGGACAGGCCGATCACCGCCCCGACCAGCAGCCCGATCGTGATGCCCGGGTCGAACCCGGCCAGCACCATCGCGGGAGCGATCGCCAGGACCTGGCCGATGGCGATCAGGAAGGTCCGGGGCAGGGAGACCGCGACGGCCGTCGGGCCGATCGCCGAGCCCATCAGGGCGGTGGCGACGACCGCGGTGAACGGCGGCGCGTGGGGGCTCACCGGCCCGCCGGTGGACGGGCCGAGCAGGATGACGGTCCAGGAGCCGACCACCGTCAGGACGGCGTTGACGACCAGCCAGCGCCGGTACTCGACCGGCCGCTTCAGGTAGTGGTCGAGCGCGGTGCGGTACGCCCGGAGCGTGACCAGCGTGGAGGCGAGCGAGACGACCAGGGCGACCCGGACGGCGGTGCCGTAGTGCGGGAGGTTCGCGGGGGAGGCGCTGACCACGAGGTTGATCGGCAGCATCATCCACGCCATCAGGTACAGCGACCAGCGGAAGTACAGCTCGGCGCGCTGCGGCTTGCCGTAGCCCTTCCAGCGCCGGATCGGCCCCCTGACCTGCATCGACTTGCTCCCCGTCCCGTCACGTTGCTGTCGCTGCCTTCATATCAGAGGGAGGGAGGGGCCGGGGCTTCGGTTGCGGTGCCGTCCGCCGGGACGTCAGCGGCGGGACTCCCAGCGGAAGTACCGGACCGCGCCCCAGCCCGCCAGGCCCAGCCACACGGCGCCCGTGACGAGGTGCGGCACGGCGGTGGACCAGGTGCCGCCGAAGCCGGTGGCGGCGGCCGAGCCGTCGGTGCCGGTCCAGCCGATCCGGATCAGCTGGAAGCCCGGGGTGGTGGGCAGCAGCCGGCAGAAGTCGGCGACCCGGTCGGGCATGACCTCCAGCGGGATGAACAGGCCGGAGCCGAACTGCGAGACGAGCAGCAGCGGGAGGGTGGTGATGCCGGCGGTCTCGACGGTCTTGGTGAAGGCGCTGGTGAGCGCGGCCGTCGCCATCATCGTGCCGATGCTCAGGAGCAGCCCGGCGGCCAGCAGCAGCGGGTTCACCGGGGCGCCGAGGTGCAGGAAGGCGGCGCCGCCGCCCGCGACGACCGCGCTCATCAGCAGCGCGAGGCTCACCGAGGGCACGGCCGTGCCGGCCAGGATCTCCAGGTCCCGGGCCTCGCCGGTGCGCAGCCGCTTGAGCACCAGCTCGTTGCGGCGGCCGACGTACGCGGCGGTCAGGTTGTAGTAGACGACGAAGGCCAGGATCCCGCCGATGGTGCCGATGATCAGCAGCGAGTCGACGTCCAGGCCGGGGTGGTCCGAGGCCTGCTGCTTCAGCATGCTGCGGCGGCCGGCGATCATCAGCACCGGCAGCAGCAGGGCGGTGAACAGGGCCGAGCGGTTGCGCAGCAGCAGGGTGGCCTCGGAGCGGCCGAGGGAGGCCAGGCGGCGCAGGGCGGTCCCCTGCGGGCCGGCGGCGGTGCCGGTGGTGGTGCCGGTGGCGCTGGAGGGGGCGGCGGTGGTCATCGGGCGGATCCGATCAGGCGGCGGGAGGAGCGGGAGGGACGGGAGGCGCGGCCGGCGGGCGCGGGCGGCCGCGGCTCGTCCTGGTGGGCGGCCTCGGAGGCGATCGCGAGGAAGGCCTCCTCCAGCGAGGCGCTGCGGGCGTCCAGGGCGCCGAGCGCGAGGTCGTGGTGGTGGGCCCAGCCGAGCAGCTCGTGGAGGTCCCGCTGGAGGGCGGAGGTCTGCACGGTGACCTTGCGGCCGTCGACGGCGACCTCGGCCCCGGCCAGCAGCGGCAGCGAGGCCCCGCTGAACTCGGGCAGTTCGAAGGTGATCCGGGAGGGCCGTCCGGCGATCACCTCGGCGACGGTGCCGGTGGTGACGACCCGCCCGCCGTGCATGATCGCCAGCCGGTCGGCCAGTTCCTCGGCCTCCTCCAGGTAGTGCGTGGTGAGCAGCACGGTGGTGCCCTGGGCGCGCAGCTCGCGGACCAGCCGCCAGACGGCGGCGCGGGCCTCCGGGTCCAGGCCGGTGCTGGGCTCGTCCAGGAAGAGCACCTCGGGGCGCCCGAGCAGGGCCATCGCGAGGTCGAGCCGGCGGCGCTCGCCGCCGGACAGCTGCTTGACCCGCACGTCGCGCCGGTGGCCGAGGCCGACCAGCTCCAGCGCCTCCGCCACCGGGCGGGCGCCGCTGGTCAGGCCGGACCACGTGCGGCCGGTCTCGGCGACGGTGAGCTCGCCGGGGAAGCCGCCCTCCTGGAGCATGATGCCGATCCGCGGGCGGAGCGCGGCCCGCTCCCGGTACGGGTCGTGGCCGAGCACCCGGACGGTGCCGCCGCTGGGCGCGGCCAGGCCCTCGACGAGCTCCATGGTGGAGGTCTTGCCGGCCCCGTTGGTGCCGAGCAGGGCGTAGAGCTCGCCGCGGCCGACGGTCAGGTCGACGCCGCGGACGGCGTGGTAGCCGGTGGTGCCGGAGCCGTAGTGGCGCTGGAGGTCGGTGACCTCGATCACGGGGCCGGAGGTGCCGGCGGGCTGGCGCGTTTCCATGGCTCCAGCCTTCCGCCGCCCGGTCCGCGCGGTCAGTGCGCGCCGTCATCGGAAGGGGGTGCGGATCCACGGGTCGGCGGTGACAAATGTCATCGGTCACCGGTACGCCCGCGGGTGCGGGGAGTGCCCGGGGAAATGCCGAAGGGCCCCTCTACCGAGGAGCCCTTCGTTTCTGAGCGGACGACGAGATTCGAACTCGCGACCCTCACCTTGGCAAGGTGATGCTCTACCAACTGAGCCACGTCCGCAGGTCAAACTATTGAGTTGTGCTGTGCTCGCGCACTGCGAGCGGACGACGAGATTCGAACTCGCGACCCTCACCTTGGCAAGGTGATGCTCTACCAACTGAGCCACGTCCGCACGGTGCCTGGTGGGGCACCGGCCGCCTCTTCGGATCTCTCCGTTGCGGCGACGAGGAATACTCTACAGCATCGTTCGGGGTGGTCGCCCCACCCTTTCGGCGGGCAGGGCGACCGCGGGACCGCCGGCTCGGGCCGGACGTCCCCGCCGGGGTCAGTTCGCCTCGGCGAACGCCTCGTACACGTGCTTGGGGATGCGCCCGCGGGCCGGCAGCTCCATTCCGCGCGACTGGGCCCAGGCGCGGACCGCGGCCGGGTCGGGGGTCAGCGCGGTGCGGCGGAAGGACTTTCCGGTGCGGCTCTGCCGCCGCCCGGCCGCGACGAACGGCGCGAGGGCCTCCCGCAGCTTTTCCGCGTTGTCCACGGACAGGTCGATCTCGTACGACTTCCCGTCGACGCCGAAGTGGACGGTTTCCGCGGCGGCGCCGCCGTCCAGGTCGTCGGAGAGCGTGACAACTACACGCTGTGCCATGGGTGTCAATCCTCTCGGGCAATTCGGCCGTCGGCGCGCGGGGTGCGCCCCGGGGCCTGATGTGCACCACTCGCGCAAGCGCATACGGGCAGGCCTGGTGGCCCGCCGGATACGCAGCACTTGCCGCGACAGGTGGCCCTATTCTGCACCCGAAGCTGGTCGAAATCGAAGAGTCCGGCATTCTTTTCCGGATATTCACGTCTCTTCGTGGGACTTGCGGATACCGGAGCGCGGGACGGGCGGTTCTGTCCCGGAGTGCCGTATTCGGGTGTTCTTCGGGGGTTCTCCGCCCGGCCGGCCAATCCGCCGAAATCGGCTGGCGGGGGTGGGGGTCGGCGCGGCCGGATCCCTTGCGGCGTAAGGGTCTCGGGTCTACGCGCGTCGCTCTCCCCGGCCAGCAATCCCGCCCGAAACCACCGGTAGTCTGGAGTTCCCCCGCCTCACGAAGACACCACCGGGAGTGCCAGTGGCACGCGTCGTAGTCGACGTCATGCTCAAGCCGGAGATCCTCGACCCCCAGGGACAGGCGGTGCAGCGCGCACTGCCCCGTCTCGGATTCACCGGGATCGCCGACGTCCGCCAGGGCAAGCGTTTCGAGCTGGAGCTGGAGGGTCCGGTCGACGACGCCGCACTCGCCCGTATCCGCGAAGCCGCCGAGACCTTTCTCGCCAACACCGTGATCGAGGACTTCACCGTCCGGGTCGAGGAGGCGGCGAAGTGACCACCCGCGTAGGCGTCGTCACTTTCCCCGGTTCCCTCGACGACCGCGACGCGCAGCGCGCGGTCCGGCTGGCCGGCGCCGAGCCGGTCTCCCTCTGGCACCGTGACGAGGATCTCCACCAGGTCGACGCCGTCGTCCTGCCGGGCGGTTTCAGTTACGGCGACTATCTGCGCTGCGGGGCGATCTCCCGCTTCTCGCCGGTCATGACCACCATCATCGAGCAGGCGAAGCTCGGAATGCCGGTCCTCGGTATCTGCAACGGCTTCCAGGTGCTGTGCGAATCGCACCTGCTGCCGGGCGCGCTCACCCGCAACGACTCGCTGCACTTCGTCTGCCGCGACCAGAAGCTGCGGATCGAGAACGCCGGCACCGCGTGGACCCGGGATTACTCGGCGGGCCAGGAAATCGTGGTTCCGCTGAAGAACGGCGAGGGCCGCTTCGTCGCCGACGCGCACGTCCTGGACGAGCTGGAGGCCGAGGGCCGGGTGGTCGCCCGCTACCTGGACGTCAACCCGAACGGTTCGTACCGCGACATCGCCGGCATCACCAACGCCGCCGGCAATGTCGTCGGCCTGATGCCGCACCCGGAGCACGCGGTGGAGCCGCTCACCGGTCCGACCACCGAGGGCCTGGGCTTCTTCACTTCCGTCCTGAAGCAGCTGGTGAACGCCTGATGAGCCTCGACACCGTCAAGAACGCCGAGCAGACCCCGGACGCGGCCCAGCCGTGGGCCGAACTCGGCCTCAAGGAGGACGAGTACGCGCGGATCCGGGAGATTCTCGGCCGCCGCCCGACCGGGGCGGAACTCGCGATGTACTCGGTCATGTGGTCGGAGCACTGTTCGTACAAGAGCAGCAAGGTCCACCTGAAGCAGTTCGGCGAGAAGAAGCCCGATTCCGACGCCATGCTCGTCGGCATCGGCGAGAACGCCGGTGTCGTGGACGTCGGCCAGGGCTACGCGGTGACCTTCAAGGTCGAGTCGCACAACCACCCGTCGTACATCGAGCCCTACCAGGGCGCGGCCACCGGCATCGGCGGCATCGTGCGCGACATCCTCGCGATGGGCGCCCGCCCGGTCGCCGTCATGGACCCGCTGCGGTTCGGCGCGGCCGACCACCCGGACACCCGGCGCGTGCTGCCCGGGATCGTCGCGGGCATCGGCGGCTACGGCAACTGCCTGGGCCTGCCGAACATCGGCGGCGAGGTCGTCTTCGACTCCTGCTACCAGGGCAACCCGCTGGTCAACGCGCTGTGCGTGGGCGTCATGAAGCACGAGGACATCCACCTCGCGCAGGCCTCCGGCGCCGGCAACAAGGTCATCCTGTACGGCGCCCGCACCGGCGGCGACGGCATCGGCGGCGTCTCGGTGCTGGCCTCCGAGACCTTCGACGACACCAAGCCGGCCAAGCGCCCGGCCGTCCAGGTCGGCGACCCGTTCCAGGAGAAGCTCCTCATCGAGTGCACCCTGGAGATCTTCGGCGAGAAGCTCGTCAAGGGCATCCAGGACCTCGGCGGCGCCGGCCTGTCCTGCGCCACCAGCGAGCTGGCCTCGGCCGGCTCCGGCGGCATGCGGATCGACCTCGACACCGTGCACCTGCGCGACAACACGCTCTCGCCGGAGGAGATCCTCATGAGCGAGTCGCAGGAGCGCATGTGCGCGATCGTCGAGCCGGACAAGGTCGCCCGCTTCCTGGAGATCTGCGAGAAGTGGGACGTCATCGCCAACGTCATCGGTGAGGTGACCGACGGCGAGCGCCTGGAGATCTTCTGGCACGGCGAGCTCGTCGTCGACGTGCCGCCGCGCACCGTCGCCCACGAGGGCCCGACCTACCAGCGCCCGTACGCCCGCCCGAGCTGGCAGGACGCGCTGCAGGCCGACGCCCCCACCGGCGAGCGGCTGGCCCGCCCGACCACCGGCGAGGGCCTCAAGGCCGACCTGCTGAAGGTCGCCGGCCACCCGAACCAGGCCTCCAAGTCCTGGATCACCGACCAGTACGACCGGTACGTGCTCGGCAACACCGTGCTCTCGCACGGCGAGGACTCGGGCATGATCCGGATCGACGACGAGACCAACCTCGGCGTCTCGGTCGCCACCGACGGCAACGGCCGCTACGCCAAGCTGGACCCGTACACCGGCGCCCAGCTGGCCCTCGCCGAGGCCTACCGCAACGTCGCGGCCGGCGGCGCCAAGCCGCTCGCCGTCTCCGACTGCCTCAACTTCGGCTCCCCCGAGGACCCGGACGTCATGTGGCAGTTCGCCGAGGCCACCCGCGGACTGGCCGACGCCTGCCTGGTCCTCGGCACCCCGGTCACCGGCGGCAACGTCTCGCTGTACAACCAGACCGGCGAGGTCGCCATCCACCCGACCCCCGTGGTCGCGGTGCTCGGCGTCATCGACGACGTGACCCGCCGCACCCCGGTCGCCTTCGCCGAGGAGGGGCAGCTGCTCTACCTGCTCGGCGACACGGCGGACGAGCTCGGCGGCTCGGCCTGGTCCCAGGTCGTCCACGACCACCTCGGCGGCCTGCCGCCCAAGGTCGACCTGGAGCGCGAGCGGCTGCTCGGCGACATCCTGATCGCCGCCTCGCGCGACGGCATGATCGACGCCGCGCACGACCTCTCCGACGGCGGCCTCGGCCAGGCGCTCGTGGAGAGCTGCCTCAAGGGCGGCCAGGGCGCGCGGATCATCGTGCCCGAGGGCACGGACCCGTTCGTGTTCCTGTTCTCCGAGTCGGCCGGCCGCGCCGTCGTGGCGGTGCCGCGCAGCGAGGAGCTCCGGTTCAACGACATGTGCACCGCCCGGGGCCTGCCGGCCACCCGGATCGGCGTCGTGGACGGCGACAGCATCGACGTCCAGGGGCAGTTCAGCGTCACGCTGGCCGAGCTGAAGGACGCCCACACCGGCGTCATCGAGGCCCTGCTGGCCTGATCGGCTTTCGAGGGGCGGGCGGTTCGATCGAACCGTCCGCCCCTCGGCGTATCTTGAGCCGCATGCCTCCCAAGTCCCGCACGTACCAACCGCAGAAGGTCCGCGCCGCGCTGGCCGCCCAGACCGGGGCGCTGCGCGCCGCCGTGCGCGGCCTCACCGCGGAGCAGCTGGACCTGCCGACCAGGCTGGGGAAGTGGACCGTCCGCGAGCTGCTCGCGCACCTCGCCGTCCAGCTCGACTTCGTCCCCGCGCACCTGGACGATCCGCTCCAGGGGCGCCCGCCGCTGGACCTGACGGGCTGGGTGGCGGCGGTCGGTACGGTCGCGCTGTTGCTGGACGAGCAGGCCGGGGAGCGCGCCGCGGCGGACTTCGCCGGGGCCCCGGCCGCGGTGGCGGAGGCCTTCGGACGGGCCGCCGACGCGCTGACCGGACTGCTGGAGCGGCCCGAAGCCGCCGACCCGGCACGGCGGTTCGAGATCCGGCTCGGCTCGATGACGCTCGCCGACATGCTGGTCACCCGGCTCGTCGAGACGGTCGTGCACGCCGACGACCTGGCCGACGCCCTCGGCCCCGAGGCCTTCCCGCACGACCGCCAGGCCGTCGCCGCCGTCACCCGGCTGCTCGCCGACACCCTCGCGGCCCGGGCCCCCGGCGGCGCGGTCGAGCTGCGGATCCCGCCGTACGCCGTCGTGCAGGCCGTCGAGGGCCCCCGGCACACCCGGGGCACCCCGCCCAACGTGGTCGAGACCGACCCGCTGACCTGGATCCGGCTCGCCACCGGCCGCACCGCCTGGGCCGCGGCGGTGGACGCCGCCGCGGTCTCGGCCTCGGGCGAACGCAGCGACCTGAGCGCGTACTTGCCGGTCCTCGGCTGATCCGGCGGCTCTTCGCCCCAGGGCGTGTCTTTCGGATCAGGCCGGGTGCCGCGACGCCAGGGCACGCGCCTCGCTGCGTTGTCGTCGGTCGCCGATGCTCCGCATGGACTCCCTCCTCCGCCTTGCGATGCACGCACCCTGACGCCGCGGCCCTCCGACCTGAGCCGAAAGACACGCCCTAGAAGGCTGATGAAGATCTTGGGTTCTGGCCCCGCCGCGCAAGCGGTGGGGCCAGACTCATTCTGTGGCGATGGGGGAATGGGCCGGGGA
>NZ_JBHVPD010000080.1:0-49246 GCF_042887525.1 Kitasatospora sp. NPDC057936 | reverse complement strand
GACCTTACCCGCTCGTCTGTAACCCGGGGGGGCCCGACGACCCGGCCGTGGGCCCCACCGGGCTTTTTTCTCACATCGCCGCCGCCTCGCCGAACTCCCGGTAGGCCGAGTCCGAGGCGGGCAGCAGGCCGGCCCGGACCATCGCCGCGCCGAGCTCCAGCCGCCGCTCGGGGTCGTCGCACTCCAGCCCGCACTGGATGACCTCCGCGACCACCTCCGTCGTCCCGGCCAGGAAGATCGAACCGCTGTCCACCTGGTAGAACCAGGCCTCGTAGCGCGGTACTCCGTCGGCCACCACGTCCCAGAGCTCGCAGAAGTGCAGCACGCCCTCGTCGTCGCCGTCCCCGTCCGCGTCGCCGTCCGCGTCCCCGTCCACGTCCGCGGACAGTCGCCGCTCGGCGGGCAGGTCCTCGCCGTCGTAGAGCCTGCCGCTCAGGGCGACCTGCGCCGCCTGGAGCGGGGTGAGCGAGTCCGCCGACGTGACCGGGCGGCGATTGGTGAAGTCAGCCATGCGCGGGAACCTACCAATACCCACCGACCACGGCCGGTCCGACATTTCTCGCCGGCCGGTGGTGGCGGTGGCCATGGTGCACGGGCCGGCCGCCGGACTCGCGCTGCTCTCGGAGCTGGAGGCGGACCGGCGGCCGCCGCGCCACCACCGGCCCTTCGCGGTGCGCGGGCATCTGCTGGAGCTGCTGGAGCTGTTGGGGCAGTCGGCGGAGGCTGCCGCCGCCTACCGCGAGGCCGCGGCCCGTACGGTCAGCGCGCCCGAGCGGCGGTACCTCGCGGAGCGGGCCGGCCGGGTGGCGTCATGACGTCGCCCGGCGGGCCCGGAGCTCGTCGAGCCGGCCGCTGACCTGCTCGTCGCTGTGCAGGTAGGGGGCTCCGGGGCCGTGGCGCAGGTCGATCCCGGCGAGCAGGGCGAGGGCCCGGGCGGCCGACTCGTCGGTGTCGTCCTCGGTCAGGTGCATCTGCTGCACGGCCCACTCGTCCGCCGCCTCCCGGGTGAGACGGCCGTCGAGGACGTTGCTCCTGCACCGTACCGACCCGAAGCGGGCGTACTTCTTCGCCCCGTCCTGGGGCGTCAAGTTCGCGCCGTGTCAGGCGCCTTCGGACGACGAGATGCACCTCACCGACGGCAGGACCGTCACGTGTGAGATCTACCTCGTGCCGGAGAGCGTCCAGCCGCTCTACGTGGGATTCCAAGGGCAGCGGGATGCCTCGAACCCGAGCAACGACACGGGTTCCGCGCCGGAGGTGATCCGGAAGGCGGGCTGACGGTGCCGCCCGGGTGCCCGCCGTGCCGGCTCGCGACCGCCTTGAGCGGGCGTCGAGGCGGGGTTCCCCCGACCGGCGGGCGGCCCCATCATGGGGGCTCCCCAGGAGAGCCCCCCCAGGAGGCAGCGATGTCGATTCCATTCCCCGTCCGGATCCAGGCCGCCGTCGTCCGGGGCGCGTTCGCGCTGCCGGAGGGGGTGCGGCGGGCGATCGCGGGGGCGCCGGTCGTGCGGGACGGGCAGACGCTCGCCCTGGACGCGCAGCTGATCCTCAAGCTGCAGCGGCTGTCGAAGGCGGCCCTCGTCCTGCCGGGCGGGGTCGGGCCCTCGCGGACGGCGATGGAGTACGCGCGGTATCTGGTGGGCGGGCCGACGATCGGGCCGGTGGCCGTCCGGGAGGTCGGAATCCCCTCCGGCGGCGACGAGTTGGCGGCGACGCTGTACAGCCCGGCCGGGCTGGGGGAGCGGTCCGGGCTGCTCGTGTACTTCCACGGCGGCGGCTGGGTGGTGGGCTCCCGGGCGAGCCACGACCAGGTCTCGCGGTTCCTGGCCCAGCGGGCCGGGGTGCGGGTGCTGTCGGTGGAGTACCGCCTGGCGCCCGAGCACGCGTACCCGGCGGCGGCCGACGACGCCCTCGCCGCCGTCGACTTCGCCCTCGCCAAGGCGGGCGACCTCGGCGCGGACCCGGCACGGATAGCCGTCGGCGGCGACAGCGCGGGCGGCAACCTCGCCGCCGTCGCCGCGCAGCGGGCCGTGCGCCGGGGCGGGCCCGCGCCCGTCTTCCAGCTGCTGCTGTACCCGGCGACGGACGCGTCCGTCCGGCGGCCGTCCCGGGACCTCTTCGCCGACGGCTTCTTCCTCACCAGCGCCGACATGGACTGGTTCGCGGACCGCTACGCCCCCGAGCCGGTCGACCGCGCCGACCCGGGCGTCTCACCGCTGCGCGCCGCCGACCTCACCGCCCTGCCGCCCGCGTACGTCGGCACGGCCGGCTACGACCCGCTGCGCGACGAGGGCGAGGCGTACGCGGAGGCGCTGCGGGCGGCGGGGGTCGAGGTGGAGCTGAGCCGGCAGCCGGACCTGATCCACGGGTACGCCAACTACATCGGGATCGGGCACCGGTTCCGCGAGGCGACGGCGGAGGCGGCGGAGGCGCTGCGGAAGGCGCTGCGGTAGGGCTTCGGTTCTTTGAGGCGGCCCGCGTTTCTTTGATCCGGCCCGCGTTCCTTTGAGGCGGCCCGCGTTCCTTTGAGACGGCCCGCGTTTCTTTGAGACGGCCCGCGTTCCTTTGAGACGGCCCGCGTTTCTTTGAGACGGCCCGCGCCCCGGGATTCGCTCCCGGGGCGCGGGCCTTTCGCTGTGCGCCCCCGGCCCGTCGCGCGGGGGGTTCTCGGCGGCAGGCTCTTATTGTACTGTCCGTCTAATAAGCGGGTCAGCGGGAACCCGCAGGAGCAGGCACCTGGAGGCAGCCATGGCTCTCACCGACCCGGCGGCGCGGCGGAGGAACGACCAGCACACCGTTGCCGACGACGACGTCTCGAAACGGCTGCTGGACTCGGCCGCCATGCTCTCGTACGACCCGTCGACCGAGATCGACTGGGACGCCCCCCTCCCCGACGAGCACTACGGCCTCAACCCGGAGTGGAGCACGCTCTACGGCACCCGCCTCTGGGACGAGATGACCGAGCAGCAGCGCGTGACCCTCACCCGGCACGAGGTCTGCTCGATCATGAACACCGGCATCTGGTTCGAGATGATCCTCCAGCAGATGGTGCTCCGCGATCAGTACCTCAAGAACCCGGCCAGCTCCGAGTTCCAGTTCGCGCTCACCGAGATCGCCGACGAGTGCCGGCACTCGATCATGTTCGCGCGCGCCTGCCAGAAGATGGGCGTGCCCGCGTACCGGCCGAACAAGGTGGTCGCCAACGCCGGCCGCGCCTTCAAATCCCTCGCGAAGGGCGAACTCGCCTACGGCGGCATCCTCGTGGCCGAGGAGGTGCTCGACGTCATGCAGCGCGACTGGATGCGCGGCGAGAACGTCCTCGACATCGTCCGCGGCACCTCCCGCATCCACGTCGTCGAGGAATCCCGGCACATGAAGTTCGCCCGCCAGGAGATCCGCGAACGCATGCGGCACGCCGGCCCCACCCGGCGGCGCACCTCCGCGACGGGCATCGCCATGGGCGCGTACGTCATCGTCACCAGCATGGTGCACCCCGGGGTGTACAAGGCCACCGGACTCGACGTCGCGCGGGCCCTCGCCGAAGTCCGGGGCAACGAGCACCGCAAGGCCATGATGCGCACCAGCTCCCGGCACCTGATGGCCTTCCTCGCCGAGACCGGGCTCCTCACGCAGCGCTCCGCGGCCATCTACCGGCGCATCGACATGCTCTGACCTCCCCCTCCTCCCCCCCCCCACTCAGTGAGGACCCACCCCCGGCCATGGCCTACGCGATCACCCGCACCTGCTGCAACGACGCCTCCTGCGTGTCCGTCTGCCCGGTCAACTGCATCCACCCGACCCCGGACGAACCGGAGTTCGGCACGACCGACATGCTGTACATCGACCCGGCGGCCTGCATCGACTGCGGCGCGTGTGCGGACGCCTGCCCGGTCGACGCCGTCTTCCCCGTCGACCGGCTCCGCGGGCCCGACACCGTGTACGGCGACCTCAACCGGGACTGGTACCGCGACCACCCCAACGACCACGCGTGGGGCGCGCCCACCTTCCCCCGCAGCCTGCCCGACGGGCTCGGGCCGCTGCGGGTCGCCGTCGTCGGCACCGGGCCCTCCGCCGGGTACACCGCGCAGGAACTGCTGCGCACCACCGGCGCCGAGATCACCATGATCGACCGGCTGCCCGTCGCCGGCGGCCTCCTGCGGCACGGCGTCGCCCCCGACCACCAGTCGACCAAGCGCATCGCCGAGAGCTTCGCCGGCGTCTTCCACGACCCGCGGCTGCGGATGTACCTCAACGTCGAGGCCGGCACGGACCTCACCCACGACGAACTCGCCGCCCACCACCACGCGGTGGTCTACGCCGTCGGCGCGGCGGCCGACCGGCGGCTCGGCGTACCCGGCGAAGACCTGCCCGGCAGCCTCCCCGCCACCACCTTCGTGCGCTGGTACAACGCCGAACCGACCGTGCCGGCCGACGCGGTGACGCTGTCTTCGTCGTCGTGCGGTCGGGTCGTCGTGATCGGCAACGGGAACGTCGCCGTCGACATCGCGCGCATCCTGCTCACCGACCCCGACCGGCTCGCCACCACCGACATCGCCGACCACGCGCTCGCCGCCCTGCGCGGCAGCCGGGTGCGGGAGGTCGTCCTGCTCGCGCGGCGCGGGCCGGCGGAGGCGGCGTGGACGCGGTCGGAGTTCCTCGCGCTGCGCCAACTGCCCGGAGTGGAGGTGGTGGTGGACTCGTCCGCGTCCTCGCCCGCGCCTCTGCTGGACGGGCTGCCGCTGGTGCGCTTCGACGGCTCGGCGGAGCCCGAGGGGGCTCGCCGCTTGGTGCTCCGCTTCTTCTCCACCCCCACGGCTCTGACCGGGGACGACGGGGGAGTGACGGGGGTCGCGGTCCGGCGGGCCACGGGGGAGGAGGAGGTGATCCGGGCCGGCCTGGTCGTGCGCTCCATCGGCCACCGGGGCGTCCCGATCCCCGGCCTCCCGTTCGACGAGACGACGGAGACCGTCGCCCACCGCGGCGGCCGCGTCGACGGCCTCCCCGGCACCTACGTCGTCGGCTGGGCCAAACGCGGCCCGTCCGGCGGCATCGGCGCCAACCGCGCCTGCGCCCGCGAAACCGTCGACGCCCTCCTCGACGACGCCACCGCCCGCACCCTCCCCACCCCGGCCGCCACCCGCAAGGACCTCGACCACCTCATCCGCTCCCGGCGCCCCGACACGGTGGGCCTGAAGGAACTGCGAGCCGTGGACCGCGCCGAACGCACCCGAGGCGAAGCCGAAGGCCGCCCCCGCGTAAAGCTGGCCACCGTCCCAGCCCTCCTCGCCGCCGCCCGCTCCAAGCCCTAACCCCACCTCACCCCACCCGACGTCCTGCACATCGCCGCCCCACCCACCGACCACGCACAGGTAGTCGCCCAGCCCGACTTCCTGCACATCGCCGCCCCCTTCGTCCACCCACACGCGGCGCCCGCCGGCGCTGCTCGTCGCGCCGCAGCACCCGCCCCGCGCGAGAAGTCGGCCCGCCCGACTTCCTGTGCACCGCCGTCCCCTTCGTGCACCCGCGCGCGGTGCCCGCTGGCGCTGCTCGTCGCGCCGCAGCACCCGCCCCGCGCGAGAAGTCGGCCCGCCCGACTTCCTGTGCACCGCCGTCCCCTGCGCTATTTCGCCCATCGAGCTGCGCGCGAGAAGTCGGCCAGCTCGACTTCCTGCGCATTGGCGACCCCTTCGTGCACCCGCACGCGGCGCCCGCCGGCGCTGCTCGTCGCGCCCCAGCGCCTGCGCGGGAAGTCGGCCCGTCCGACTTCCTGTGCACCGCCGCCTCACCCGGCGGCCACACGCAGGAAGTCGGCCAGCCCGACTTCCTGAGCATGGGCGTCCCCATTGTTCGCCCGCACGCGGTGCCCGCTGGTGCTGCTCGTCGCGCCGCAGCGCCTGCGCGAGGAGTCGGCCCGTCCGACTTCCTGTGCACCGCCGCCTTACCCGGCGGCCACGCGCAAGAAGTCGCCCAGCCCGACTTCCTGCGCATCGGTGACCCCTTCGTCCACCCGCACGCGGTGGCCGCCGGCGCTGCTCGTCGCGCCGCAGCACCCGCCCCGCGCGAGAAGTCGGCCAGCCCGACTTCCTGCGCATTGGCGATCCCTTCGTGCACCCGCACGCGGTGGCCGCCGGCGCTGCTCGTCGCGCCGCAGCACCCGCCCCGCGCGAGAAGTCGGCCAGCCCGACTTCCTGCGCATTGGCGATCCCTTCGTGCACCCGCACGCGGCGCCCGCCGGCGCTGCTCGTCGCACCCCAGCACCTACGTGAGAAGTCGGCCCGCCCGACTTCCTATGCAGCGGCGATTCCTGTGCTTTGGGGGTGCACTGAGCCGGATGACAGGCACCGGCTGACCCCGCACGAGAAGTCGGTCTGCTCGACTTCCTGTACGCAGCTGGCGCCTTCCTCGCCCGCTGGCTTGTACGGGCGGCGCACCCAACCCGCATGGGAAGTCGGCCGACCCGACTTTTGACGCACCAATTCCAACGCCCCAACTCTTGTGCAGCCCACGCGAGAAGTCGGGCCTGCCGACTTCTCGCGTATTGGCTGCTGGGTGGTGTGCAGGGTGGAGTTTCGAGTGAGTGAGTGGGTGTGTGAGAAGTCGGGTTGGTCGACCTCGTGTGCAGGCTTGAGGTGGATTTCGAGGGTGAGCGTGCAAGAAGTCGGCCACGTCGACTTTCTGTGTGTCGGCTGGTGGGTGGCGTGCAGGGTGGGTTCTCCGAGTGAGTGAGTGGTGCGTGAGAAGTCGGGCTCGCCGACTTCCTGTTGCAGGGGTGGCTCGTAGGGCGATAGGGGGTGGGCGCACAGGAAGTCGGCTGGGTCGACTTTCTGTGCGAAGTGGGGTGGGGATTCGGGGTGAAGGGGTGGTGGGGGCGTGTCTCCGGTGGGGTGGGGGCGTTGGGCGGGGCGTGAGTGATTGTGTTGCGTCGCTGGGCGAGGAAACGATTCTGCGGGACGCCGCCGGGGTGCCGATCTATGCCGAGTTGGTGCGGCTCTGGTGGGCGGCCGGGCGGGCGGTGCCGGGGGTGGTGGATCCGGTGTGGGAGAGTTTGGCGGCTCCGCCACCGGGGTGGGTGCCGGGCAGTGCCGGGTCGATAAAACCCGGATGATCCACTGTCACCGCACCGCGGTTGGCCCTAGCCTTTGAGGGCTCGCGGGGAGGGGGAGACGGTGGAGCAACTCGGGCCTGCGGATCCGCGCCAGGTCGGGCCGTACGCATTGGTCGGACGGCTCGGGGCCGGTGGCATGGGGGCCGTGTACCTGGGCCGGTCGGCCGGTGGGCGGACCGTGGCCGTCAAGGTCGTGCGGCCGGAGCTGGCCGGGGACCCGGGCTTCCGCGCGCGGTTCCGGCAGGAGGTCGCGGCGGCGCGCCGGGTGTCGGGGGCGTTCACCGCGCCCGTCGTCGACGCCGACCCGGAGGCCGTCACCCCCTGGATGGCCACGGCCTTCGTCGTGGGCGTCCCGCTGCAGGAGGCCGTGGCGCGGCACGGCCCGTTACCCGAGGGGACGGTCCGCACGCTGGCCGCCGGGCTCGCCGAGGCCTTGCACGAGGTGCACCGCGCCGGGCTGATCCACCGGGACCTCAAGCCCGGCAACGTGCTGCTGGCGCTGGACGGCCCGCACGTCATCGACTTCGGCATCTCGCGCGCCGCCGACGGCACCGGGCTGACGACGACCGGTTCGGTGATCGGTTCGGCGCCGTACATGTCACCGGAGCAGGCACTGGGCGAGCCGCTCGCCCCGGCGAGCGACGTGTTCGCGCTCGGGTCGACGGTCGCGTACGCGGCACTCGGACGGCACCTGTTCGGCGAGGGTGCCGCTGCGGCCGTGCTGTTCCGCGTGGTCAACACCGAGCCGGACCTGAGCGGTCTGCCGGACGGCCTCCGGTACCTGGTGGGCGCCTGCCTCGCGAAGAACCCGGTGCACCGGCCGGCCCCGCGGCAGCTCGTCGAGCTGGTCGAGCGGATCGGCCGTCCCGACACGGCGGGCGGCTGGCTCCCGCAGGCCGTCACGGCGGACGTGCTCGCGGTGCGGGGCGTCCTCACCGCGGCACCCGAGCCATCGGAGAGACCGGAGTCCCCGGAGCCACCGGAGTCACCGGCATACCCGCCGCCGGCATACCCGCCCCCGGCATACACGCCGCCCCCGTCCGACGCCCCACCCCGCCAACCCCCGCGTCGCCGGCTCCCGCGCCGTCGCGTCCTGCTGGCCATCGGCGGCGGCGTGCTCACCGCAGCGGGCGCGGCCACCACCGTCGCTCTCCTCCGCGAGCAGGACGTCCGCGACGTTCACGCGCCGCCCGGAGCCGCCGCCACCACGGGCGCCACGACCACCCGCCCCGCCGTCGCCTCCGTCCCCGAGGCGTCCCTCGCCTGGAAGGTGAACCTGCCGTCCGCCTGCCCCCAGCTCCTCTCCGCCCCCGGCGTGACGGCCTGCATCGGGCTCGGCCACATCTGGGGCGTGGACGACGCCGGGCACACCAAGTGGACGGCGGACGCCGGCTACGCGATGGGCGGCATGCCCCGGAACTTCTCGGCCCTGGGCGGCGACCGCCTCTACACCGTCGGAATGGCGATGGTCGGAGCCGCGCCGAGGAGCGAGCTGGTGAGCGTGAACCCGGCCGACGGTTCGGTCGACTGGCGGCTCCAGCAGGACCACCCGCACGCCGTGGGCGAGCTGCTGTTCGCCGGGGTCCGCGCCGGCCGGGCCTACCTGATCGGCCTCGGCGACGGCGCGGACCGGGGGATCGCGGACACCGGCTTCCACGTGTGGGCGGTGGACCTGGCCGGCCGCCGTACCGCCTGGCTCCACGGCGACCAGGCGCAGCTGCTCGAACTCGCGCTCCTGCCCGGTGACGACCACGCGGCGCTGAGCACCCAGGACACCCTGAAGATGCTGGACGCCAAGGGCGAGGTCGCGTGGGAGCGGAGGATGCCCTCCCTCGGCCTGACCGCCGCGGGCGGCCACTACCTCGTGCCCGACGCCGTCCGGGGCACCCTGACCGCCCTCGACCCCGCCACCGGCAACCCGACGTGGACGACGGACGGCGTCATCGGCGCCTCCCTGCGCGGCGACGGCTTCGCGGCCTCGGCGGACGGCGGCACGGTGCACTGCCTGATGAAGGACGCGGACGGAGGCGTCTCGGTCGCCGCCCTCGACACCGGCAACGGCCGCCCCCGCCACCGCACCCCGCTGCCGCCCGACCCGCCGGACGCCGCGTACCTGGGCGCCCGCCTCCTGCTCGCCGACGGCAACCTCTACCGGATGGGCCCGGACACCGTCCTGTGGGCGCTCGACCCGGCGGACGGCAAACCCCGCTGGAAGTACTCGGGGTTGAAGGGCAAGGACCCGACGACCCTGGCCTGGACGGCCGGCGACGGGCGGCTGTGCGTGTCCGACCCGAGCACGTCCACGGTGACCGCCCTGCACGCGAACGGAGCGTGAGCACGACCGTGCACGACCACCCCGCCCCCGAACCCACCTCCGCCCCCGAACCCGCCCCCGAACCCGCCCCCGAACCGAACGGAACCCGATGATGCGGCAGCTGGACCCCGCCGACCCGCCCAGGATCGGCCCGTACGCGCTGCTCGGCCGGCTCGGGGCGGGCGGCATGGGCGTCGTGTACCTGGGCCGGTCGGCGGGCGGACGGACGGTCGCCGTCAAGGTGGTGCGACCCGAACTCGCCGGGGACCAGGGCTTCCGCGCCCGGTTCCGGCGCGAGGTCGCCGCCGCGCGCGCCGCGTCGTCGGCGTTCACCGCGCCGGTCGTGGACGCCGACCCGGACGGGCCCGTCCCGTGGTTGGCGACCGCCTTCGTGCCGGGCATCGGCCTGGACGAGGCGGTGATGCTGGTCGGGCCGTTCCCCGAGCACGTGCTGCGCATCGTCGCGGCCGGGATCGCCGAGGAGCTGCGCGCCATCCACGCGGCCCGGCTCACCCACCGCGACCTCAAGCCGAGCAACGTCCTGCTGGCGCTGGACGGCCCGCACGTCATCGACTTCGGCATCGCGCGGGCGGCCGACGGCACCGCGCTCACCGCCGAGGGCGCGATCTTCGGCACGCCCGCGTACATGTCCCCGGAGCAGGCGCTGGGCCGGACGGCGGGCCCGGCGAGCGACGTGTTCTCGCTCGGCGCGACGCTGGTGTACGCCGCCTCCGGCGGGCGCGGGCCGTTCGACGGCGGGCACCCGCTGGCGGTGCTGCAGAAGGTGGCGGGCGAGGAGCCCGACCTGTCGGCGGTGCCCGGCGGGCTGCGGCTGCTGATCGCGGCCTGCCTGGCGAAGGAGCCGGCGGACCGTCCGACGCCGGAGCAGGTCGTGGCCGCGCTCGCGCAGGGCGGTGCGGGGGCGGTGGCCCAAGGTCCTTGGCTGCACCCGTCGTTGGTGACGCAGATCGAGCGGGCGGCGGCCGTGCTCGCGCCGTCCGTCCCGCCACCGCCCGCGGCGCCGCCCGCGGCGCCCCCTTTCGCACCGCCCGCGGCGCCGCCCACGGCGCCGCCCGCGGCGCCCCCGCAGCCCGAGCCCGCTCCCGGGCCGACCGATCAGCCCAGGCCCTCCCGCCGCAAGCTCCTCCTGGGCCTGGCCGGGGGAGCCGTGGCGTTGGCCGGGGGCGGCGCCGCGCTGTACTACGCGCTCCCGTCCTCCTCGGACCGGGCCTCCGGCGACGGAGCGAAGCCCTCGACCGCCGCCCCCGGACGCCCCGCCCCCACCGACCTCACCCGCCCGATCGACACCAAGACCGCCGCCACCCCCCTCTGGACCGCCCAACTCGACGAGCCCGCGATCCAGTTGGCCGGTGAGGGCGGCACCGTCCTGGTCGCCGGGATGACCGGCGTCCGCGCCTTCGACCAGTCCGGCCGTCCCCTCTGGGGCCCGCTGTCGAACCAGATGGCCCGTTCGTGGACCGGGCTCGGCTCCGGCGCGTTGGTGGTCGGCGGCGGCAAGGCCTACGCCGGCGGGTTCGTGAGCCTGACCGACCCCCTCAACCTCAACTACGCGATCAAGGCCGTCGACCTCGCCACCGGCACCGTCGCCTGGTCGATCACCCGGAAGGCCGTCGGCCTCACGAACGTCTCCCTCGCGGGCCTGCTCGACGGGGTCCTGTACATCCACGGGGACGGGACCACCACGCACGTCGCCCCGCCCGCGCCGCCGACGTACCAGCAGGAGTCCTTCGTCCAGGCGATCGACCCGGCGACGCAGGCGGTCCGCTGGGAGACCACCTACCCCCACACCCAACCGGTGTACGGGCGGCTCCTGGTGCCGTCCTCCGGCACCCGCGTGCTGTACAACACCGCCACCGCCGACCGCACGATCTCCAAGCTGACCGCGCTCGACACCACCGCCGCCGGGAAGACGGTGTGGGAGCAGCCCGCCCCCGGAGCCGGGACCACGATCACCTCGCTCACCACCCTCCCCGCCTTCTCCGACGGCCCGCACGCTTCGGCCGGCGGCCGGTTCCTGTTCCTCACCGACCACCTCTACGCCCTCGACCCGGAGGGCGGCGCGGTGGCGTGGCAGTCGCCCGGCCGGCCGGTCTTCCAGGCCGCGGCGGCGAGTCCGGACGGCACCGCCGTCTACGCGGCCGCGTCGCAGTTCGAGGGACCGGCGGTGGTCGTGCAGGCCTTCGACGCGAAGAGCGGCGCGGTCCGTTGGTCGGGGTCGCTGCCGATCGGCTCGGTCAACCGGATCGAGGTGTTCTGCGCGGACGGCAACGTGTACGTGTGGGCGCACGGACAGGTGTGGGCGCTCGACCCGGACACCGGCGACGCCCGGTGGAGTTTCGACTTCACGCCGAGCACCGAGACGACCGCCCTGGTGCCGTTCTGGGCGGGCGGCGGAAGGGTCTACGGGCCGACGGACAAGGGCCTGGTCGCGCTCGCGGCGGACGGGAAGGCGGCGCGGAGCTGAGCGGCGGAGGCGCTGGTCCGTCGACCCGTCAGTCCGCCAGCGCCCCCTCCGTCGGCGCCCCGTCGGCGAACGGCTCGGGCCGGACCGCTCCGCCGATCTCCTCGCCGTAGAACTGCCGCGCCCAGCGCCGGAGCAGCCCGATCGAGCGTTCCCCGGGGACCAGGCGCGGCTGCGCCAGGTAGCGCTTGTGGGCGAGCACCGGGCGGTCCTGCTTGACGACGCGCACGGTGCCCCGCAGCGCCACCCACGCCGCCGCCCGGTCCGCCGCCCGGTCCGCCGCCGAGGCGAGCACCCCCGGCGCCCCCGGCACCCCGGGCACCCTCGGCACCCCCGGTGCCGGCCGGCCGACCGCCACGGCGATCAGCACCGCCGTCCGCCACGGCGCGACCGGCGTGGACAGCACCCACACCCGCAGCCGGCGGCCCAGTCCCGGCAGTTCCGCCACCACCTGGATCGAGCCGAGCCCGGCCAGCGTGACCGGCTGCTCCAGGCTGACCGCGCCGAGGCCCAGGAAGCGGGTGGTCGTGCGCTGGTGGACGGTGAACAGCGGGCCGGCGATCTCCGGCGGGGCGGTCTCCCGGGTGTCCAGGCCGTGCAGGACGGCGGTGTGCCGGAAGTCGACGCTGTTCTCCGCCACTTCCTGCGGGTGCGACAGCACCTCCCCGCGCCACCACGCGAGCGGCACCGCCCCGACCGGCGGTGGGAGTTCCCACGTGGGCGGTTCGTCGGCGATCCCCCGCCAGACGTACAGGATGCCGTCCCGCTCGGCGAGGTGGTTGTGCGTCAGGCCCGCCCGCAGCCGGGTGCCGTCCGGCGCGCCCGTGCACGAGCCGTCCGGCCCGAACGCGAAGCCGTGGAACGGGCAGACCAGGTCCTCGCCCCGGACGGTCCCGCCCGCCCCGAAGTGCGCGCCCAGGTGCGGGCAGTGCGGGCCCACCGCGCGCAGCGTGCCGCGCCGGGTGCGGTACAGCACCACGTCCTCGCCCATCAGGCGGGCCGTCCGCACCCGGCCGGGCGGGACGTCCCGGGCGAGGCCGACGCAGAACCAGCCGCTCGGGTACGGCAGTGGGGCGGCGTTCGTCATGCGGTTCACCTCGGGGGCTCGGCGGCGGAAGCGGGGGAGAGCGGCTTGACGGCATTCGGCTTGACGGCGGTGTGGACGTACCAGGCGACGTATGCCCGCACGGCGTACATCTCCACCGTGGAACGGAGGTTGAGCCAGCGCGCCGGATCGCCGAACCGGCGCAGCACCGCCCACGGAAGCCGGAAGTACGCGTACACGGCCTCCGTCGTCGGCGTGTAGTACGGCGTCGCGTCCAGCGCCTCCTCGACCTGGAACCCTGCCTCGGCGAGCAGGAGCGGGAGGTTGCGGGCGTGGTAGACCTTGGCGCCCGTCATCACCATCGCGTCCAGGTAGGGTTCGAGCAACGCCCGTGCGTCCGGCGCCATTTCGTCCAGCGGGACGGTGCTCATCGGACCGAGCAGCACCAGCCGCCCGCCCGGGCGCAGCACCCGGTGGAGCTCGGCGAGGGCGCGCGGCGGGTCGTAGGAGTGGACGAGCGTCTCCATCGAGTACGCGCCGTCGAACGTGCCGTCGCGGAACGGGAGTCGGTGGTAGTCGCCGCACGAGAAGGTGGTGCGGTCGGACAGTCCCGCGCGGGCGCTCAGCCGGTTCGCCTCGTCGACGTGGAAGTCCAGCAGGTCGACGCCGGTGACCGCGAGCCCGAACCGCACCGCCATCGCCCGCGCCACCACGCCCGCCCCGGCGCCCGCGTCCAGCACCTCGGCGCCCGGCGGGAGCGCGAGCCTGCGGCCGAGCACGTCCTCCAGCTGCCGCTGCGCCCGCCACAGGCGCCACTTCGACTGCCCGGGCTCGGTCCACCCCCAGTGCCGGGCGTTGCGCGCCACCCGGCTGTAGAACAGCCGGCTGCCCGTACGCCCGTAGACCCGGCGCAACCCGGCGAGATCGGGTTCCTGAGCGATCATGCAGACAAGCTAGCCCCGCACGTGAGGCGCGGACTCGCGCGCCACGCGCGGGGCTCGTTCGTTCGAAGTCGTGCGAATTCGTGCGAAGTCGTTGCGACGAGATGATCAGCTGACCATCGTCTTCCGCAGCCACGCCGTGATGAGCTCCATCGCCTCGCCCATCTTCGAGATCGCGCAATGCCCGGTGTCCGGAAGCAGGTGCACCTCGGTGGCACGGCGGCCGGTGAAGACCAGGGTGTCGTGCTGCGGGACGTGCAGGGAAGGCCCGGGGCGGCCATGAGGTGGACTGACGTCGGCCGTGCCGCCCGGCGCCGAGACCGGCGGGCGGGCCTCGGTCGTCCCGGCCGGCGCCGCGACCGGCAGGCCGCCTCGGCAGGGCTCCATCCGGCGGGGGTGGGGAAGACGCCCGGAAGGCGGGACGCGCGGAGCCGGTCCCGCCCCGGGCTCCGCAACCCGCGGGCCCGCCCTGCGTTGAACCGGCCATGAACAACTACGCTGCACCGCTTGATGCTTGGCAAGGAATCTCATGGAAGGCCGACACTCGCCCGTCGGCCAATCGGCATGTCCTTCCGGTGCTCCACGCCGTACCGCTCGGTGACCGCTGGCTCGTGCAGGTCGACGCGATCGCCCTGGCCTCCTTGGCGGCCATGCCGGACGCGGCGATCGCGTTGCGCAGCAGGCGCGGCTACCTGCCGGAGAGCCCCGGGAACCAGGCGCTCGCCGAGATGCTCCGCCGGCGTCCGCAGGACTTCGGCCTCGTCGGCGGACCCATCGTCCTCGGGGCGGAGAGCCTCCAGTGGGAGGCCGACCGGGTGCGCGGGGGCGGTCGGCTCTGGGTTTCGGGGCTGGAGTGCTACGACGGGTTCCAGCGGCTGGTGATTATGGCCCACGTCGCCCGCGAGTTGCCGCCGCCGGAACTGGTCAAGGCCGTGCTGTGGGTGGTCGTGGTCACCGGCGAGGACCGCCGGCGGACCCGGGACCTGTGCGACACGGCGGACCGGTGCGTCAGTCCGGCCGTTCCGCAGGACAATCTGGGCAGTTGCCCGCACCTCCGGGCCGTGCGGGAGGAATTTGCGGCAGAGGGAAGTTACTTCGACACCCGCCGGGGTGTCGTGTCCGGGCCGCACCCGGTGGGCTTCACGATCGCGGACGTGTTCAGGTCCCTGGCGGCGCTCTCCCGCGGGTCGAGCCCCCGGCTGAGCAATCGGCTGCAGACCGACGAGGGCCTGGACGCGCTCTGGTCGGACCTCGGCAGCGATGCCTACCGGAGCATCGTGCACGAGGACGTGCACGCGATCAGCGTCCAACGGGCCGTCGAGGCGCGGAGGGAGGCGCAGAAAGCGCTCGCCCGGCTCCGGAAGCGCCACAGCACGGGCCACTACAAGCTGCTCGAGTACGCGCCCGAACTGGTGATCTGGGGCGCCTGCCGGATGCTGCCGCGCGCAACGCTGCACGACGGGGGGCGGAACTCGCCGCGCTGGACGGAGATCATCCACGGTCAGCTCCCGGCCGAAACGGAGCGCGTGGCCCACCTGTTGGTGGCGTCCTACGAGCGGCGGCGGGGTGCGAAGCACATGTTCAAGAACGTGGCGCCGAGGCTCGACCTGTGGCTGGAACTGGTGGACGACGTGTTCGGCTGCGGTTAGGGGACCGGCTCTCCGGGGGCGGGACGGGCTTCGGGGCCGCTGCGGCGCGCGGCGGCCGGTCGCGTCGGCACCGTGTCCCCCGACACCGTGACCGACGTGACCGGCATACCCCCCGGGGTGCCCACCGGCTCGTGCCCCCCCGGCACGGTGCCCGGCACCCCCACTGCGGCCGGCGCCACCCCCTGTCGGGCGCCGGCCCACGGCCGTCGGTCCGAACCCGGCGACGGCCGTCGGCACCGGGCCGCCCGCACCACCGGACAGCCCGCCGCGGCCGCGACGTCCCCCCGTCGTGGGCCGCGCCCCCGAGCGCGTTCCGGTGGCACCGCACACCTCGGCGCCACGGAGATCGTGACAGTGCGGAGGCCCTCCGCACATTGCCAGGACCCGGCAATCTTGACGCCCCTTTGACACCCGGAAACGCGCGTGTGCCCAAGCGCGCCCGCCCGCGTGCATGCGCGCCCGCCGGCCGGCGTCGCTACAGCGGCTGCTCCGGCCAGTTCAGGAGCCGGGCCCCCATGGCCGCCGTCTCCAGCGTGAAGCGCTGGAGGGCGTCGGACGGGTCGTAGCCGGTCAGGGCCTTGATCCGCTCCAGGCGGTAGCCCAGGGTCCGGACGCTCAGGCCCAGGCGGCGGGCGGCCTCCGCGTTGACGTAGGCCGTCTCCGACTGGACCACGATCGTGTCCAGCAGCGGGCGGGCCCCGCCCCTCGCCTCCGTCAGCGGGCCCAGGACCGTCCGTACGAGGTCCGCCATGGCCGCGCGGTCGCGCATCAGCACCGGGAAGACGAGCAGCTCCTCCGCCTTCAACTGCCGTGCGGGGAGGGCGAGCCGCTCCGCGTAGTCGAGTGCCCCCAGTGCCTCCTCGTAGCTGCGCAGCACCCCGCTCGCGCCCGAGTGGCGGCGGCCCGTCGCCACCCGCCGGACCGGGCGGTAGCCGGTGCCGGGGCGCAGAGCCAGTTCGGTGAACGCCTCCAGCACCACGCGTTCGCTGTCCGGGGCGATGCACACCAGCCGACCGTCCTTGCCGGTCAGCAGGACGCCCCGTTCGCCGAAGCGCCCGACCAGTTCCCGTTCGACCCGGCTCACCAGGTGGTGCACGTGGTGCGCGTCCGCCGCGGGCCCGTCGACGGCGGCCACCGCGACGGCGTAGGCGCTGGCGAGCCGCAGGCCGAAGCGGTCGGCGCGTTCGGCGAGGGCGCCGAGGTCGGTGCGGCCGTGCAGCAGGTCGTCGATGAACTCCCGCCGTGCGGACTCCTCCTGGCGCACCGCCATGCGCTGGGCGCGTTCGTGGCCCTCGCCGAGGGCGGCGAGGGCGGCCTCGGTCGCGGCGAGGACGGCGTCGCCGGTGCGTCGCAGGTCGCCGACGCCGCTCGCGGCGGTGACGTCCGGCAGGGTGTGCCAGGCCCGGCGGGTGGCGGCCAGGCCGTGGGCGACCACCTCGCGCAGGCCGTAGCCGGCTTCGGCGCAGTGCTCGCCGAGGGTGCGCAGGTGCTCCAGTTCGGCGCGGCGCGGGAGCCGGCCGGTGCGGGCGACCTGGGCGAGCAAGTCCGTGCAGGCGGTGGCCAGTTCGGCGGGTATGCCGGGGTCGGGTCCGGGTTCGTTCCCCGCCGTCATCGTGTTCCGCCCCGCTCTTCGTTCGTGCCGCTACCGGCGCGGAACCCTAGCAGGACCGCTACGGCCCGTCCGGCCCAGGCCTGCCCGCCGCCGAGTCGCCGGGCCCAGGCCCGTCCGGCTCGGGCCCGCCCGCCGCCGAGTCGCCAGGCCCAGGCCCACCCGTCCCAGGCCCGCCCGCCGCCGAGTCGCCCGGCTCCGCTCCCAGCGGCTCGCGGAAGTGCAGGACGAAGCGCGCGCTGCTGCCGTCGATCCGCCGCCGCACGTACAGCGCCGGGGCGCCGTCCGGGGTGCAGCTGACGCCCTCGCGCACGAGCAGCGGCGTGCCCGCCGGGACGCCGAGGAGTTCGGCGTCGGCGAGGTCGGCGCCGATCGCGCCGAACGCCCGCCAGTCGTACTCCAGCTCGACCCCGGCGGCGCGGGCGAGGTCGAGCACCAGGTTGCCGGGCCGGCCGGGCCGGACGAGCTCCGCGGGCAGCGGCCCGAACGGCACCCAGTAGCTGCACGCCGCCCGGGCCCGCCCGCCGAGGCGGATCACCGTGTCGACGCGGGACAGCTCGCCCGGCCCGCGGCCCAGCTGCCGGGCGGCCTCCTCGTCCTCCGCCGAGCCGGCCACCGGCCGCGCGCCCAGCACGAACTCCCCGTCCCCGCCCTCCGGGGCGCCCGGCAGCGCGCTGTGCACGCTCCCGAGGTCGAACCGCTGGCTGCGCGGGTCCACCGTGATCGAGACGCGCACCGCCGGCGGCCGGACGAACGTGCCGACCCCGCGCCGGATCTCGACGACGGCCGCGCGCTCCAGCTCCGCCACCGCCTGCCGGACGGTGAGCCGGTTCACACCGAACTCGGCGCTCAGCTCCGGTTCGCTGGGCAGCCGGGCGCCCGCCGGGTACGCGCCGGCGTCGATCCGCTCCTGGAGCTGTCGCGCCAGGCGGCGGTAGAGGGGGGTGCTGGGAGGGTTGGTCGCCACGGGCACGATCCTACGAAGCTCCCGGCCCGACGATTCCCGTCCGGCGCGGGCCCCGGCTCGACGATCCGGCCCCGGAGCGGTGCCATGGAAGGTAGCCCCGGGGGATGGCGGCTTGCCCGCGACCCCCCGGAGCGGTTAGACATCTGGACGACACATCTAGATGTCTAGATGTCCTCTCGAAAGGCATAGGCCGCGCATGTCCCTGGTCAACTTCCGCGACTCCGCCGTCCTCGGCGACCCCGAGGGCCTGCGGGTGCGCCCCGGTGTGCTCTACCGCTCCGCCCAGCCGTTCCCGGCCGCCGACGCCGCCACCGTCGAGCAGCTGCGGGCCTGCGACATCCGCACCATCGTCGACCTGCGCGACGGCTCCGAGACCGACCCGGCCGACTGGGCCGCCGCCGAGTCCGCCGGGATAGCCGTCGTCGCGGCCCCGGTGAACCCGGCCACCGACGGCCTCGCCGAGCGCTTGCGCACCATGACCACCGCCGCCGACCTCGGCGACTTCTACGTGCTGATGGCCGAGTCCGCCCCGGCCGCCGTCGCCGCCGCCGTCGAGGCCGCGGCCCGTCCGGGCGCCGTCCTGCTGCACTGCGCGGCCGGCAAGGACCGCACCGGGCTGCTCACCGCGCTGCTGCTCGACCTGCTGGGCGTCCCGGCCGAGCTCATCGTCGCCGACTACGTCCGCACCGCCGACGCGCTGCCGCAGATCTTCGCCGGTCTCGCCGACCGCCACCGCACCGCCCTCAACGAGCGGCCCGACCTGCACATCCCGGCCCCGCTGCTGCAGGCCCCGGCCGAGGCGATGGCCGTGTTCCTCGACCTGGTCCGCACCCGCCACGGCGGCGCCGCCGCCTTCCTCCCGGCCTGCGGCGTGAGCGCGGAGACGCTGGCCGCGTTCCGCACCAAGGCCTCCGCCGATGCCTCCGCCAAGGCCTCCGCCGATGCCTCAGCCGGTGCCGCCGCCGATGCCGCCGTCAGTGCCGGCGTCGTGGAGCCCGCCGCAGGCTGAGGCCCGGGAGCCCGCAAATCCCGTTGCCGCCGCCCGCCCCTCCTGGCAACGTGCGTCGGCATGACCGCGCTGTACGGGATCCGGGCCGACCACGACGAGCGGACGATCGTCCTCTACCAGGCGTACGCCCCCGCCGTCGCCGACCCGGCGCTCGCGGCGGGCCGGTTCGTGGCGCCGTTCTCGTTCCGGCGGATGACCTGGATCAAGCCGTCGTTCCGCTGGCTCATGCACCGCAGCAACTGGGCCCGCAAGCCCGGCCAGACGCGGGTGCTGGCGGTCCGGATCACCCGCGAGGGCTGGGAGGAGGCCCTGGCCCGGGCGGTCCTGACGACGGCGCACCCGGACGAGGTCGCGGATGCGGCCGTGCACGTCCAGTGGGACCCGGAGCGGACGCTGCGCGGGGGAGCGCTCAACCACTACAGCATCCAGGTGGGGGTGGGCCGTTCGCTGATCCGGACGTTCGCCGACGAGTGGGTGGTCGGCCTCACGGACCTCACGCCGCGGGTGCACCGGATCGCCGACCTGGTCCGGGCCGGCCGGGCGGCACAGGCCGAGCGCCTGCTGCCGCCCGAGCGCCCGTACCCGCTGCCGGCCGCGATCGCCCGCCGCCTGGGAGCGGACTGACCTCCGCGGGTCCCGCCGCCCCGGCCCGTCCTCACACGTCCCGCCGCCGTACCAGGACGACCGTCACCGCCACCGCGGCCACGCCCCACACCCCCATGGTGATCCACGAGTCCAGCACGCTCGGCGCGTACTTCCCCATCGTGGTCGTCGAGTTCGGGTTGATGGCGAGCCGCTGCACGGTGGCCAGCGGCAGGTGGGTGCCGATCTCCTTGAGCCACCGGTAGCGGTCCCCGCCGAACATCATCGGCAGGATGAACAGCAGCATCACCAGCGAGACGATCGACGCGGTCGCGTGCCGCAGCAGCGCCCCCAGCGCCATCCCGATCAGCGCGCAGACCGGCACGATCGCCGCGTACCCGAGGACCGCCCGCAGGCAGCCGTCGTCGGTGATGGACAGCCCGACGTGCCGGGAGGCCAGCATCGCGTTGGTGGCGAAGAAGGAGACCACCGACACCACCGCCCCGGCGAGCGTGGTGATCCCGCCGATCAGCAGCACCTTGGCGCCGATCACCCCGCGCCGGTCGGGCACGGCGGCGAACGTGGTGCGGATCAGCCCGGTGGTGTACTCGCCGAAGACGGTGATCGCCCCGAGGCTGCCCGCCGCGACGGCCATCAGCGCGCTCGAAATGCTGCCGAGCCCGTGGTACAGCGGGTCGTACCGGTACGGCGGCATGCCGGGCATCCGCGCGGGCGGGTGGTCGATGTACGTCAGGTCGGTGTGGACGGCGTTGATGTTGACCGCGATCGCCACCAGCGAGGCCAGCGCGAGCACCCAGTAGGTGGACCGCAGCGAGCGGAGCTTGATCCACTCGGCGGCGAGCAGGTCGGTGAAGCGGTGCAGCGGCGCCTCGGGGTGAAGCGGCGCCGCGGGCTGGAGCGGGGCTGCGGGCTGAACGGTCACGGTACTCATCGGGCATCTCCGGCCAGGTACTCGACGCTGTCGGCGGTCAGGGACATGAACGCCGACTCCAGGGAGGACGTACGGGGGGCGAGCTCGTGCAGCACCACGCCGTGCCGCAGGGCCAGTTCGCCGATCCGGGCGGCGGGCAGGCCGGTCACCAGGCCGGCCTCCGGGCCTTCGCGCCGCACCTCGGCGCCCGCGTCCGTCAAGACCGGTACCAGTGAGGCGAGTTCGGGCGTCCGCACGGCCACGCCCGCCACCGCGTGCCGGGCCGAGAAGTCCGCGAGGCTCTCGTCGGCGATCAGCCGGCCCCGGCCGATCACGATCAGCCGGTCGGCGGTGTGCTCCATCTCGGCCATCATGTGGCTGGAGACGAAGACCGTCCGCCCCTCCTCCGCGAGCCGCCGGAACAGCCCGCGCACCCACAGCACGCCCTCCGGGTCCAGCCCGTTGAGCGGCTCGTCGAAGAGCAGCACCGGCGGATCGCCCAGCAGCGCGCCGGCGATGCCCAGCCGCTGCTTCATGCCCAGCGAGTACCCGCCGATCCGGCGCCCGGCGGCCTTGCCGAGCCCGACCTCCGCCAGCACCTCGTCCACCCGCCCGAGCGGGATCCGGTTGCTGCGGGCCAGCGCCGCGAGGTGCGCCCGGGCGCTGCGCCCGCCGTGCACGTCCTGCGCGTCCAGCAGGGCGCCGACGTGCCGCAGGCCGCGCGGGCGCCCGGCGAACGGGACGCCGTCGACGGTGACGGTGCCGCCGGTGGGCGTGTTGAGCCCCAGGACCATCCTGAGGGTGGTGGACTTGCCGGCGCCGTTGGGGCCGAGGAAGCCGGTGACGGTGCCCGGCCGGACGGTGAAGGACAGGTCGTCGACGGCGAGCTTGTCGCCGTACCGCTTGTTGAGTCGCTCGATCTCGATCACGGGGACAACGGTGCCGGTCGGAGCCGTGCACGGGCATCGGGCGACGGGACACACCGCGCGGCCCACGGGACACACCGCGCGACCGGTGCAGTGGCCCCGGGGATTAGGCCCGTGGGCCACTGTGCGGCGCACGGATGATCGATACGATCGGGCGATGATCATCGAAGCCCGCCCGCCGCTGCTCCGGCGCCTGCCCCCGGGCGTGTGGGTGGCGGCGTTCTGGGCGGCCGTCGTCGTCTTCCGGTTCTTCACGCGCGCCGACGAACTGCGCCACCTCCTCACCTATGACGGCAACCCCGAGGACATGCCGCTCGTCGTCACGGCGGTCGTCACCACGTCCGTCGCCGCGCTGCTGGTGCGCCTGCCGCTCGCCGCCATCGCGGTGGCGCTCGCGGGCGGCCTCTTCTCGCTCGGCATGTGGAAGGTCCCCGAGACGACCGTCCTCCAGTTCCTGATCGCCGACGCCGTCGTCGGCTACTGCGCCGCCACCCGCACCCGGCTCGTCTCCCTCTGCGCCGCCGGGATGCCGCTCGCCATGCTCCTCGGACTGTTCCTCTGGGGCGCCCTCAACGGCTACCCCGTCAACCCGATGGCCTACGGCGGCATCGGCGCGACCGTTGCCATCGCCTGGCTCGTCGGCAACACGATCCACCAGAGCCGCCGCCACACCGAAGCCCTGCGCGGGCGCGCCACCGAACAGGCCGTCACCGCCGAACGGTTGCGCATCGCCCGCGAGTTGCACGACATGGTCGCCCACAACATCGGCATCATCGCGATCCAGGCCGGCATGGGCCGCCGCGTCATGGACACCCAGCCCGCCGAGACCCGCAACGCGCTCGACGCCATCGAGGCCACCAGCCGCGAGACCCTCGCCGGACTGCGCCGCATGCTCGGCGCGCTGCGGCAGGGCGAGGGCGAGTCCGCGCCGCTCGAAGTCGCGCCCGGACTGGCCGAGTTGGACCGGCTCGTGGCGAACACCGCGGTCGCCGGCGTCCGCGTCGCACTCACCCGCACCGGCGAGCCGCGCCACCTGCCCGCCGACGTCGACCTCGCCGCCTTCCGGATCGTCCAGGAGGCGGTGACCAACGTGGTCAAGCACTCCGGGACGAGGGACTGCCACGTCACCGTCGACCACCGCCCGGACGAGGTCGAGGTCACCGTCGTCGACCTGGGCGTCGGTGCCGGCGCGGGCGGCGGCTCCGGAGCCGGCCCGGGCCACGGCTCGGGCCCGGGGCGCGGATCCGGCACCGGCTACGGCATCGCCGGCATGCGCGAACGGGTCAGCCTGCTGAACGGCGAGTTCAGCGCCGGCCCGCGCCCCGAAGGCGGCTTCCGCGTCGCCGCCCGACTACCGCTCCCCGCGGACTTCCCCCTGGAGGTGGGACCGTGATCCGAGTCGTCCTGGTCGACGACCAGCCGCTCATCCGCACCGGCCTGCGCGTGCTCATCGCCGACACCCCCGACCTGGAGGTCGTCGGCGAGGCCGGCGACGGCGCCGAGGCCGTCGACCTCGTCACCCGGCTGCGCCCGGACGTCGCCGTCATGGACATCCGCATGCCCGGCGTCGACGGCATCGAGGCCACCCGCCGCATCGCCGCCGACCCCGGCGTGGACACCCACGTGCTCGTCCTCACCACCTTCGACGACGACGACTACGTGTACGGCGCGCTGCGCGCCGGCGCGAGCGGGTTCCTCGTCAAGGACCTCGCCCTGGAGACCATCCTCGACGGCATCCGCGTCGTCGCCGCCGGGGACGCCCTCATCGCGCCGAGCGTCACCCGCCGTCTGATCGGCGAGTTCGCCGCCCGCCCGCAGTCCGCGCCGACCCCGCGCCGGCCCGTCGCCTCGATCGTCACCGAACGCGAACGCGAGGTGCTCACGCTGGTCGGGCGGGGGCTGTCGAACGCCGAGATCGCCGCGGAACTCGTCATCAGCGTGGCCACGGCGAAGGCGCACGTCGCCCGGCTCTTCGCCAAACTCGACGCCCGCGACCGGGTCCACCTGGTCATCCAGGCCTACGAGTTCGGCCTCGTCGCACCGTAGGTCCCGACGGCGGCTCCGCGCCCCTATCCCCCCGGGCACGGCAAAGCGCCGGGGCGGGCCCGCACTGCCCGCCCCGGCGCCTGTTTTCCGGCGGCCTTCAGATGGTTCTCACGTGGTGCTCAGACGGTTGCCCGGATGGTTGCCCGGACGGGTGCCCGGACGGGTGCCCGGACAGTTCAGGGAACGACCGGGTGCGAGATCTCGCAGCCGCCCGCGCCGCCGTTGTAGTCGTTCGCCCAGGTGCCCTGCATCGCGAACGAGCCCGTCGCGAGCGTCACGTTCTGCGCGCCGCCCACGCCGCCGGTGCCCTTCCAGGCGCACTTGTCGGCGTTCTCGGAGCCGGACGAGTCGGTCCAGCCGCCGGCCGGGTTCTGGTCGGTGATGGTCTCGGAGTACTCGTGGCCGTACACCATCGTCACGCCGTCCAGCAGGCCCGCGGTGCCGGTGTTGACGTAGTTCTGGCCGCACGAGGTGCCCATGTCGGTGACGTACGGGTCGTTGGTGAACGCGATGTCGCCGTACGGGGAGGAGGCCGCGCCGCCGCTCAGGGTGGAGTCGCCGTTCCAGTCGTGCCAGGCGCAGAAGCTGCCGGAGGTGGTGTTGAAGCCGTCCGGGTGGGTGCCGGTGGGGGAGAGCACCACGTACTGGACGTTGCGGTTGGCCGCACCGGTGGTGTTGCCGAAGTGCCCGGCGGCCTTGATCGCCTCGTTGGCGATCTGGTTGCCGGTGGCCTGGCCCGGGGCGGCGGCCGACGGGTCGACCCAGACGCCGGCCAGCGCGCCGCCGGTCGGGTAGCCGACGTGGGCGGCGGTGGACGGGCAGGAGGTCGCGCCCTTGGTGATGCCCTCGCAGTACTGCGTCATGACGCCGGACCAGGTCTCGTTGTTCGTGCCCAGGCCCTTGAACAACTGCTGCGCGCGGACGGCGATGCCGCTCGGGTCACCCGAGAGCGTGGTGTAGCCGTTGGCGTCGGTGCCCTGGGTGCCCCACTGGGAGCCCCAGAAGACCAGGTACACCCTGGGAGCGCCGGTGGTGACGCCGATGCCGTCGACACCGCCGCCGTAGTTGAGGTTCGACGTGCGCTTCCCGGCCGCGGCGGCGCCGGCCTCCTTGGTGGGGACGACGCCGTGCCGGTACGGGTGGGTGTGCCCGGCGAACTCGCTGCCGGGCTGGTCCGCCTGCGCGGGTGCGGCACCGGCGAAGCCGGCGGCGGCCAGCACCAGCGAGGAGAGGCCGGTCAGGACTCTGGAGGTGGGGGACATGCCCATCGTGAGGGTTCCTCTCTGCCGCCGGCGCGGAGGTGTGGGGTGCGCCGGCGGTTCATGGGGCCGAAAGGGTGGCCCGAAGCAAAGCAGAGCCGCTGAAAGCGGGTCAACGAGATCGGAAGCAAAGGAAACCCAGCCGTACCGTAGCGAACTCCAAAAGCGGGCAGGTCAGGGCACGTCCATGCGCGTAGCGACGCCTTCTATCAACATTCGGAGGGGAGTTCCGCAACAGTATGGAGACCGTCCACACAACACGTCGGGGCCCCGGCCGGGTTGGTCCTCCCGGCCGGGGTTCTCGCGCCTCACGTCAGTTGCCGGCGGGCGGCTCGGCGGCGGGCGGCTCGACGGCCGTGTTCTGGCCGGCGACGATCCGCCAGCCTTCGTCCTGCCGCGCGACGATGTAGAGCGTCGCCCCGCGCACGCCGTCGACCGGGTTGCCCGCCCGGTCGGTCGGCTGCTGGGCGACGTTCACCGCGATGACGTCGGGCGCGATCTCCAGCAGCTTGACGACGTCGTAGCGCGCGTAGGAGTCCGCGAGGAACCCCTTCAGCGCGGGCCCGCTGAACTCGGCGATCGACGCGCGGTCGTCCAGCCGCAGGCCGCGGGCGTTCGACCACGACGTCCGCCGCGCGAACTGCGCGGCCAGCGCGTCCCCGTCCTTCTCGTTGAACGCCCGCTCCAGCGCCTTCACCACCCCGGTCGCGGCCCGCCGCACGTCCTCCGGGACGGACCCCACCACCAGCACGTCGTTCGTCATGACCTGACCTCTCGCCTCTCGCCCGTCGCATCGACGGATCGGATGCGACCATTCGATGAGCTCAAGCGCCCTTGAGGTCAAGTGCCGTCCCGCGCAAGGAGTCCGGCCCCGGCACCACCAGCGCCGCGACCAGCGGGAACGCCACCACCGCCGCGTACGCCCACGCGTAGCCCGTCACGCCGATCAACGCACCGGCCGTCGGAGCGACGCCCGCCGCCACCGCGTTCTGCACCGTCGTGTGCACCCCCAGCGCGCGGCCCGCCCACGAACCGCCCGCGTACTCGGCCACCGCCGTGAACGACAGCCCGTTCGTCGACACCGTCACCACGCCCGCGGCCATCAACGCCACCGTCGCCGCCGCCGAGTGCGCGAACGCCCCCGCCGCCAGCACCGCCAGTACGCCGGCCGCCGTCAGCGCCAGACGCCGCATCGGCACCGTCCGGCTCCCCGCCCGGTCCGACCACCACCCGGCCGCCAACCGCGCCCCGGCCCCCGCCACCTGCACACCCGCCAGCACCGGACCGGCCGTCGACGGCGACCAGCCGCGCTCCTCCACCAGGAACACGAACGCGAACACGGACACCGTGAACTGCGGCACGACCAGCAGGGTCGCCGCACCGTGCAGCCGCCACAACACCGGCGTCCGGTACGGGTTCCCGCGCTTCTCCCCGGAGCCGCCCCCGAGCCGCGCCGGGTCCCGCACCAGCACGACGACCAGCAGTGCCGCGGCCACGCTCAACGCCCCGAGCACCGCCAGCGCCAAGGACCGTCCGTGTGCGGCCAACGGCGGCAGCAGGAGGGCCGCCAGCGCGACCCCCAACGGCAGCGACGTCTGCCGCAGCCCCATCGCCAACCCGCGCTCCCGCGCCGGGAACCACCCGAGGATCAACCGCCCGCTCGACGCGTGTGCCGACGCCCCGGCCGCCCCCGCGACCAGGAAGCACACCGCCAACCCGACCGTCCCGTGCACCGCCGACGCCCCCAGCAGCACCAGGCCCCCCACCCCGAGCCCCGACGCCAGCACCCACCGCTCCCCCCAGCGGTCGGCCGCCGCACCCCAGGCCGCGAGCGTCAACACCAACCCGATGGTGGGACAGGCCGCCACCAACCCCGCCTGCCCCAGGGACAACCCGCCCGCCCGCAAGGCCGGAATGAGGTACGGCAACCCGAACTGGAACGCACACCCCGAGGCCATCGCCACCATCCCGACGACCAACACCACCCACCGCCGCCCATCACCCATACCGCCCACCCAACCCGACCACCCCCACCCCGGCCACCCCCGCCCACCCAATGGACACCCCACCCGCAAAACATCGCCCACGCCGACTTCCCCCGCGCCGCAGCCCCAGCCGGCCCCGCGTCGCTTCACCCGTGCCCTTGTCACCGGGCACGAGAAGTCGGCCGCCTCGACGTCCTACGCGCCGCGGCCCCAGGCGGCCCCGCGTCGTTTCGTCCGCCCCCATATCACCGGGCGTAGGAAGTCGACGTGCCCGACTTCCTGCGTGCCGCGACCCCAGCCGGCCCCGCGTCGCTTCGTCCACCCCCTTATCGCCGGGCGTGAGAAGTCGGCCGCCTCGACTTCCTACGCGCCTCAGCCCCAAGCGGTCCCGCGTTGCTTCGCCCGTGCCCTTATGGCCGGGCGTGAGAAGTCGACGTGCCCGACTTCCTACGTGCCGCGACCCCAGGTGGCCCCGCGCCGCTTCGCCCGTGCCCTTATCGTCGGACGCAGGAAGTCGGTGGGCCCGACTTCCTGCGCCCCACCTCGCCAACGGCTCCGCGTCCGGCGGTGTCGGTTCCACCTACTCTGCACGCTCTGCACGAAAAGTCGATGAGGCCGACCTTTCGTCAGCGCTCCGCTCATGGGCCCCTAATCGCCGGGCGTGAGAAGTCGACGTGCTCGACTTCCTGCGTGCCCCTGCCCCAGGTGGTCCCGCGTTGCTTCGCCTGCCCCCTCAACGGCTTGGCATGAGGAGTCGACTGGCCCGATCTTCCGCGCGTCACCCTGCCGCCAGCGGTGCCGCGTCGATTCGCCCAGCCCCCAACCACCGGACACAGGAAGTCGATTGGCTCGACTTCCTGTGTCCGGCAGGATCCGCTTTCCGACCGTGTTGCTTCCAACTGTTGGCCTGGGTGGCTGTGCCCGCTGGCCTGCGGGCACGCGGCCGTCGGTTGGGACGGGTGTGCAGGGTGCGTGGGAGGTCGATTTGGCCGACTTCCTGTGCGGGCGCCTCCACTCCGCTCGCCGGCGCCCCGGCGTGGAGCTGCTTCTATTCGCCGGGCGGGGGAAGTCGGCCGCCTCGACTTCCCGCGTGCCGCTGTGCCAGGTGGCCCCCCGTGGCTTCGCCTTGCCCCCGACGGCTGGGCGTGAGAAGTCGACGGGCCCGACTTCCTGCGCGCCGCTGTGCCAGGTGGCGCTGTGTGGCTTCGCCTTGCCCGCAATGGCCGGGCGCGGGAAGTCGGCGGGCTCGACTTCCTGCGCGCTGCTGTGCCAGGTGGCGCTGTGTGGCTTCGCCTTGCCCCCAGCGGCCAGGTACGAGCAGTCGATGGGCTCGACTTCCTGTGTGCCGCTGGCCCTGCGTCCGGCTGGGGTGCTTCCAGTTGCTGGCTTGCGTGCGCGCGGCTGCAGGTTGGGGTGGGTGGGCAGGGTGCGTGGGAGGTCGATTTGGCCGACTTCCTGTGCGGGCGCCTCTACTCCGCCTGCTGGCGCCCCGGGGTAGAGCTGCTTCTATTCGCCGGGCGCGGGAAGTCGGCGGGCTCGAGTTCCTGCGCGCTGCTGTGCCGGGTGGTCCCGCGTTGCTTCGCCCGTGCCCTTATGGCCGGGGTGGGAAGTCGACGGGGCCGACTTCTCGCGCACCAGCCTTCGCTGCCCCGGGCGGTTCTGTGTGGATTCGCATTCGGGAGGTCGACTTGGGCGACTTTCTGTGCGCCGCATGGCCCCGGGTGGTGTGGTGTTGATTCGTTCGATTCCCAGGGGGCGGGCGCCAGAAGTCGGTCGGCCCGACTTCCTGCGCGCGGTCTCAGGTGGGTAGGCGGCGGTAGGCGGTGGCCACCTTCAGGAGCCAGGTGATCTCCTCCTGCGGGGTGGCGCCGCCGGGGTGGGCGGGTTCGGGGGGCATGCCGGTGGCCGGGGGGTGGCCGGTGGTGTGGTGGTGGAGGGCGGCGTGGAACCAGGCGGCCTCGGCGCGCGCTCGGTCGCCCGGCGCGACCGCGGCGACCGCGGCGCCCGCGCCGGGGGCCGAGGACGGCAGGCCGTCCCGCAGGGCCAGTGCCGCGTCGCGGATCTCGAACGCCCGGTGGGCGACGTCCAGCGAGCGGTCGCCGAGGGCGAAGAGGTTGCGGACCCGTCCCGCCGGGGTGCCGAAGACGACCTGCGGCGCCGCCGCGACGAGGTCGGCCCAGAGGGGGTGGAGCCGCCACATGGCGTGCTGGTCGCGGACGTAGCGGCTCACCGTCCGCAGGGGCGGCATGGCGAGGCCGAGCACGAGCAAGATGGCCGCCGCAGCCGGCAGGAGCTCGCCGACGGGGTCGTACGGTGGGACGGGTTTCCCGGTGACGGGGTCGTGTGCGACGACGGTGTGCGCCGCGATGTAGTACACCCGGTACAGGACGTACACCGCCCCGGTCCCGGTGCTCGCCGCCATCAGCCGGACGCCCGTCCGCAGGAGGCCGCGGGGCACGTTGAGCCGGTTCGACCAGAAGAGCCGGGAGGCGAGCAGTGTCGAGGCGAAGAAGAACAGGTAGTAGACGGTGAGGTAGAGCTGCACCGGCCGGTCGGCGTAGTGCGCGTCGATGCCGTCGGGCCCGATCTGCTCGTGCTTGAAGAAGAAGACCGACAGCACCGCCATCACCCCGCACGCCACGGCCGCCGCCGCGTGCCGGACCTTCGCCGAGCGGATGCCCGTCCCTGGCTTCCCGTGGATCGCGAAGACGTAGTCGAGCAGGCAGGTCGCCGCCGCGATGCCGAGGAGGTGCTTGATCAGGACGGACACCTCGGGCAGCCCGGTGCCGTCCTCCAGGAGGCGGGCGACGGGGGCGGGCCGGGTGGTGAGCGCGAGCGCCATCGCGGCCACGGTGCCCCAGAGGGCGCGGGTGGCGGGGGAGCGGAAGGCCCGGGGCGCGCGCCAGGCGACGGCGGTCCACAGGAGGGCGGGGACGAGGATCTCGAAGACGGAGCGCAGCATCCTCAGCCTCGCCCTCCCGAGGACCGCCGCCCGCGCCGGAGGGGTTCGACCGGGCTGAGCATGCTGTCGACGAGCCGTTGGGAGGATTCCGTGCGCGCGCGGTCGGTGCCCGCGAGGTCGGCGAGCAGCAGGGCTATCATCTCCGCCTCCTGTTCTTCGACGGTGGTGTAGCTCGTGCGGGCCAGGCCGAGGGCCCGGGCGACGAATTCGGGGGTGAGGTCCGGCAACAGACCGGTGAGGTGGCGCAGTTCGAGGACGCCGGTGTGCTCGCAGGCGACGTGCCCGAGTTCGTGGAGCTTGATGAGGTCCTGGTGGGCGGGGGTGGTGTGCCGTTCGTAGAAGACGACGTCGATGCTGGGGAGGGCGATCCACAGTCCGCAGGGGGCGTCGTGGCCGAGGGCGGGCAGGGGTTCCATGGCGATCGGCCGGCCCCGGTGGCGTTCGAGCGAGGCGCGGAAGCCTTCGACGGTGAACGGCACGGGCAGGTCGAGGGCGCCGAGGATGTTCTCGCAGCGCCTGCGGAGGCCGCGGGGAAGTGGCATGCGGGAAAACGTTCCTTCAGTCGGCGGCGATCGGCGAGCGGGCGCACGTGCAGGCGAGCGGGCGTACATGCGGGCGGGCGGGCACACGAGCAGGCGGAGGGCCTCAGTTCGCGTCCGAGCCGCTGAGGCCGTCTGCTCCCGACGCCCCTTCCTCCAGGGTCTTGAGCCGTTCGGCGAGGACGAGCAGCATGTTCAGGCTGTTGTCGGACAGTCCCGAGGCGCGCTTGACCAGGCTGACCACCCCGGAGTTGCCGAGGGCCTGCCGGAGGTCCCCGAACTTGTCGAGGCGGTCGAGCTGTTCGTCGACGTCGGCGGTCCTGCGGTCGTCCAGGAAGTAGGCCGCGCCCTGCCGGATGCCGAAGCCGCGGCCGAGCCAGTCGAGGGTGTCGACGGTCGGGTTGGGGCTCTGGCCCTTCTGCGTGACGCCGTGGTGGAGGTTGCGGATGGTGTCCTTGGAGATGACGTCGCGTCCGGCCAGGGTGTTGATGCGGTCGGCGAGTTCGCGGTAGGTGGGGGCGCGTCCGTCGGCCCGGGCGGCGTCGCGGGAGATCAGGTGGTCGATCTTGTCGGCGATGGCGCGGGCGCGGCGCGGCGGGTGTTCCGGCGCAGCGGGGTGGTCAGCGCCAGGGCGGTCGACGACGGGGTGGTCAGCGCCGTCCGGCTCGTGTTCGCGCACGTCACCCGCCCCTCCGATCGATCCGGGGCACCAACCTATCGCGGGGGCCCGGCCCGCTGAATCCCTACGGGCGGCCGAGTTCCGTGATCCGCATGATGCGCCCGTGCGAGTCGAGGACGACGTCGTACGTGTTGCCGTAGCAGCCGTAGGGGGTGGCGGGAGGGCGGGCGGCGAGGCAGTCGTCGAGGTGGGTGAGGAGTTCGGGCAGCGGCACCGGTTTGGCGGGGTCGCCGTTCCGGCGGTCGACGAGGGCGGCGTCGACGCCGGCGGCGGCGAAGGAGTAGCGCATCGGGCGGCCGACGGGCTCGAAGCGGTTCGACGAGCAGAGGTACCGGGTGGCCCGGGCGGTGAGCCCGGGGCCGTCCAGGGCGCCTGCGGCGTCCGCCGCCCCTGCCGGGTCCGCCGGGTCCGCGGCGACGACGAGCAGCACGGTGTGCCCGGGGTGCTCGCCGGCCGGCGAGCACGTGGCGGGGGCGGACGGCAGTGAAGGGACCGCCTCGACGGCGTCGTCACCGGCGTCACCGGCGTCCCCGGGGTCGCCGGCGTCCCCGGGGTCGTCGTCCGGGCCACCGGACTCGCTGGACGCGCTCACGGCCGTCGGGTGCTCGTCGACGGGGGTGCAGGAGGCGAGTCCGGCGACGGTGAGGGCCACGGCGGTGCAGGAGAGGACGGCGGTGAGCAGGATGCGGGGCGTGGCCATGGCACCAGTCTCCCCGGCAACGTGGCGGACGTGTACATCCGGTCGTGGACGCGGACATCCGGTTACACGTGTGCGGGCCGGGGTGCGGTTCCCGCCCCCGTCGGATGTGCGGACCCGACGGGGACGGGAAGTTCAGGAGGGCCGGAAGTTCAGGAGGGCCGGAAGGCCAGGACGACCGGAGGCTCAGGGCCGGTTCACACCGCGACCGGTCGCCCGGCCTCGTACGCCTCCCGCACCCGCGCCTGCGCCCGTGCGTCGCCGCCCAGGTGGTCGAGCCCGAGCAGGGCCGCCCCGAGCACCGGCGGCGCGACGACGACCCGCGGCTCGGCCAGCGGCGCGGCCTTCGCGAGGCGCGCCGTGACGTTGTCGAGGAGCAGCGGCTGCCGGGAGGCGAGCACTCCGCCGCCGAGCACGACCGGGGCGGGCGCGTCGAGCAGCTGCAGCCGGGTGAGCGCGACGACGGCGAGCCGGACGATCTCGTCGGCCTGCCGGTCGACGAGCTCCCGCGCGGTCGGGTCCCCCGCGTCCGCGACGGCGAACAGCACCCGGACGATCTCGTGCAGCCGCGCCGCCGGCAGGTGCCCGAGGTGGACGGCCTCGGCGACGGCGCCGGCGCTGGGCAGCCCGTAGTGCTCGGCGATGGCCCGGGCGAGGGCGGTGGGCCCGCCGCGCCCGTCCTCGGCGCGCACGGCGTGCCACATGCTGTGGCCGGCGAGGCTGGCGCCGCCGCCCCAGTCGCCCGTGAGCTCGCCGAGGGCGGGGAAGCGCGCGGTGCGGCCGTCCGGGAGGAGGCCGACGCAGTTGATGCCGGCGCCGCAGACGACGGCGACGCCGCGCGGGCCGTCGGTGCCGGCGCGCAGCAGGCCGAAGGTGTCGTTGACGACGGTGTTGCTGACGCCCCAGGGGTGGGATTCCAGCGCGGTGCGCAGCGCCTCCTCCTCCACGGGGAGGTCGGCGTTGGCGAGGCACGCGCTGACGTGGGTGGTCAGCCGGCCGGTCCAGGTGGGGTGCCCGGCCGCGCGCGCGGCCTCCTCGACCAGCGGGGCGAGGCCGGCGACGGCGGCCGCGCCGCCGATCTTCTGCGGTGCGAAGCCGCCGCCGCGGGCGGTGCCGAGGACGGTGCCGTCCGCGCCGATCAGGGCGACGTCGGTCTTGGAGTTGCCGGCGTCGATGGCGAGCACGCCGGGCAGGAGTGGTTCGGGCTGGTGGGTCATCAGGTCCCCGCGACTCGTACGTGGCCCGGCCGAGGGTGCCCGGCCGGGTGGCCCGGCCGGGGGTTCCCCGGCCGGGGGTGGGCGGTCCGCTCGCGGAGCCCGGCCCGCGACACCCTCATATCGCGGGCCGGGCCGTCCACGGCGACGCCGGGGCGCGGACGTCGGGCCGTCACAGCGGGCCCGGGACGCCTGCACGCCCGGATGCCCGGACGCCTGCACGCCCGAACACCCGGACGTCAGGACGCCCGGATGCCCGGACGCCTGCACGCCCGAACACCCGGACGTCAGGACGCCCGAACACCCGGACGTCAGGACGAGCGCGACCGCCCGGCGCCCCGGACGTCAGGCCCAGGCGAGGTGCTCGCGGTTGTGGGCGAGCAGCCGGTCCGTCAGCCGGTCGGCGAGGTCGAACTGGCCGACCAGCGGGTGGGCGAGCAGCGCGTCGTACACGCGGTCGCGCCCGCCGCGCAGGGCGGCGTCGAGGGCGAGGTGCTCGTACGAGGTGACGGCCGCGACGAGCCCGGCGTAGAGCGGCTCGACGGGCCGCTGCGGCAGCGGGCGGACGCCGGCCGCGTCGACCTCGGCCGGCACCTCGATGACGGCGTCGTCGGGCAGGAAGGGCAGTACGCCGTCGTTGCGGGTGTTGACGACCTGGACGGAGGTGCCGCCGTCGGTGCCGAGCAGGGCGGCGATGAGCTGGACGGCGGCCTCGGAGTAGAACGCGCCGCCGCGCTTGCCCAGCAGTTCGGGCTTGGTGTCGAGGGCGGGGTCGGCGTACATCTCCAGCAGCTGCCGCTCGATCTCGGCGACCTGCGCGGCCCGCGAGCCCTGCGCCTTGAGCTCCTCGACGACCTCGTCGTGCTGGTAGTAGTACCGCAGGTAGTAGGACGGGACGACGCCGAGGCGCTGCACGACGGCCTGCGGCAGGTGGAGGTCGTCGGCGATCTCCTTGCCGAAGTCGCGGAGCAGCTCGGGCAGCACCTCCCGCCCGCCCGCCGCGCCGGGGGCGTCGAGCAGGGTGACGCCGCGCTCCCAGGTGAGGTGGTTGAGGCCGACGTGGTCGAGCCGGACGAGCTCCGGTGCCACCCCGAGGTGCGCGGCGAACTTCCGCTGGAAGCCGATCGCGACGTTGCACAGGCCGACGGCCTTGTGCCCGGCCTCCTGGAGGGCCCGGGTGACGATGCCGACCGGGTTGGTGAAGTCGACGATCCAGGCGTCCGGGTTGGCCCGGCGGACGGTGTCGGCGATGTCCAGCACGACGGGGACGGTGCGCAGCGCCTTGGCGAGCCCGCCGGCGCCGGTGGTCTCCTGGCCGACGCAGCCGCACTCCAGCGGCCACGTCTCGTCCTGGTTGCGGGCGGCCTGGCCGCCGACGCGCAGCTGGAGCAGGACGGCGTCGGCGTCGGCGACGCCGGCCGCGACGTCCGTCGTGGTGGACACGACCGCCGGGTGGCCCTGCTTGGCGAAGATGCGCCGCGCCAGCCCGCCGATCAGCTCCAGCCGTTCGGCGGCCGGGTCGATCAGGACGAGTTCGCCGATCGGCAGGGTGTCCCGCAGCCGGGCGAAGCCGTCGATCAGCTCCGGGGTGTACGTCGAACCGCCGCCGACGATCGCCAGCTTGAGTACGGACTTGGTTGCGGACATCAGCCCTTGACCCCTGTCAGTGTCACGCCTTCGATGAAGGCCTTCTGCGCGAAGAAGAAGAGGAGGATCACCGGTGCCATCACGAGGAGGGTGGCGGCCATGGTGAGGTTCCAGTTGGTGTGGTGGGCGCCCTTGAAGGACTCCAGGCCGTAGGAGAGCGTCCAGGCGGCGTGGTTCTCGCTGGCGTAGATCTGCGGGCCGAAGTAGTCGTTCCAGCAGTAGAAGAACTGGAACAGGGCGACGGCGGCGATGGCCGGCTTGGCCATCGGCAGCACGACGCGCAGCAGGGTGCGCAGGTCGCCGCAGCCGTCGATCCGGGCCGCCTCGATGTACTCCTTGGGGATGGTGGTGAGGAACTGGCGCAGCAGGAAGATGGAGAAGGCGTCGCCGAAGGCCATCGGGATGATCAGCGGCCACAGGGTGCCGGTGAGGTGCATCTGCTTCGCCCAGAACAGGTACATCGGGATGATGGTGACCTGCGGCGGCAGCATCATCATCGAGATGACCGCCATGAGCGCCAGTTTCCGGCCGCGGAAGCGGAACTTGGCGAGCGCGTAGGCGACCGGGAGGCTGGAGACGACGGTCAGCAGCGTGCCGGCGCCGGCGTAGACCAGGGTGTTGCGCCACCAGGTGAGGAACCCGGGCGCCTCCCACACCTTGGTGTAGTTGCCCCACTGCCAGGAGGTGGGCCAGTAGTTCGTCGTGAGCGCCTGGCTGTCCGTCATGACGGAGGTCAGGAAGGCGAAGACGAACGGGAGGATGAAGAACAGCGCGGCGGCGATGCCCAGGGCGTGGACGGCCACCCAGTTGAGCGCGGCGCGCCGCCGGGCGGCCGCGGAGCCGGCCGAACGTCCCGAGGGCGACGAGGCCTTGGCGAGTACGGGGGTGCTGAGAGTCATGAACGGGTCCTCACTGGTCCGCTGATCCGCTGGTCCGCTAGTCCTCGCTCGCCATGAAGCCGGAGCGGCGGCGCAGCAGGAGGGAGGTGACGGCCATCGCGATGGCGAACAGGACCAGGGCGACGACGCAGGCGGAGCCGGTGTCGAAGCGCTGGAAGCCGAGGTTGTACACCATCTGCGGCAGGGTCCAGGTGGAGCCCTGCGGGAAGCCGGGCTCGAACTGCTGCCCGGAGTTGCCCGCGATGCCGCTGGCGACGCGCCCGGCGACGATCGCCTGGGTGTAGTACTGCATGGTCTGGATCACGCCGGTGACCACGGCGAACGTGATGATCGGCGAGATGTTCGGCAGCGTGACGTAGCGGAAGCGCTGGAGCGGCCCCGCGCCGTCGAGTTCGGCCGCCTCGTACTGCTCCTTGGGCACGTCCAGCAGGGCGGCCATGAAGATCACCATCAGGTCGCCGATGCCCCACATGGCGAGCATGGTGAGCGCGGGCTTGGACCAGTTCGGGTCGGCGAACCAGCCGGGCTGCGGGAGCCCGAGCTCGCCGAGGAAGTGGTTGACCGGGCCGGTGCCGGGGTTGAGCAGGAACGCGAAGGAGACGGTCGCGGCCACCGGCGGGGCCAGGTAGGGCAGGTAGAAGGCGGTGCGGAAGAAGCCGACGCCGCTCTTGATCTTCGTGATGAGCAGCCCGATGCCGAGCCCGAACAGCACCCGGAGGGACACCATGACGACGACGAGCCAGAGGGTGTTGCGCAGGCCCTGCCAGAAGAAGGGGTAGTGGTTGAAGACGTAGTCCCAGTTCTTCAGCCCGTTGAAGGCGGGTGCCGAGAACCCGTCGTACTTCATGAAGGAGAAGTAGACGGTGGAGATCAGCGGGTACAGGAAGAAGACGCCGAAGCCGATCAGCCAGGGGGAGAGGAACGCGAGGGTGCGGGCCGCCTCCCGGCGGCGCTTCCGGCGCAGCAGGTGCTGCGTGGAGTGCGCCGCCGGGTCGGCGGGTCCGGTGCCCTTGCGGGTGCCGAACGCGAGTGCCATGGGGTGCTCCGAGTGCCGTGTTCTTCGGACTGCCGTGCCGGGCCGGTTACTTCGCCTGGGCGATGGCGGCGTCGATCTCCTTGGCGGTGGCGGCGAGGCCGGCCGCGAGGTCGGGCTGCTTGCCGGACTCGTACGCGTAGCCGAGGTTCTGCAGCGACACGATGTAGGCGCCGCCGTTGGCGCTGGCCGGGGTGGTGCCGGAGTTCGGGTTCTTCGCGATGTCCAGGAAGGTCTTGAAGTTCGGGTCGCTGATGAGCTTCGGCGAGTTCAGCGCGTCGAAGGTGCTCGGCACGTTGTGGATCGCGTTGGCGAAGCTGACGACCGCGTCGGTGTCGGTGGTCAGGTACTTCACGAGCTCCCAGGCGGCGGCCTGCTTCTTGCTGCTGCGGGCGATGCCGATGACGGTGCCGGTCTGGTACCCGCGGCCGTAGGTGGCGGCCTGGTCGTCCGGCACCGGGAACGGGGCGGTGGCCCAGTCGAAGTCGGGCTTGCTCTCGGCGAGCGAGTTGGTGCGCCACTCGCCGTCGATGGCCATGGCGACCTGGCCGGTGTGGAAGGGGTTCTTCTCGCTGAACTCCTCGCCGAAGGTGGAGCGGTACTTCTCCAGCTTGTCGAAGCCGCCGAGCTTGTCGACGAGGCCCTTCTGCCAGCTGAGCATCGCGGCGACCTTGGGGTCGGAGGCGAGGGTGGACTTGCCGTCGGAGCCGAAGTACGTGGGCCCGTACTGGCCGAGGAAGTGCTCGGTGGTCGACTCGTAGCCGTGGTAGTTCGGCATGAAGCCGAGCTGCTTGAAGCCGTCGCCGTCCGGGACGGTGAGCTTGGCGGCGGCGTCGGCGAACTCGCTGAAGGTCTTCGGCGGGGCGGTGATGCCGGCGGCGGCGAAGGCCTTCTTGTTGTAGTAGAGGCCGTAGGCGTCGCCGAGCAGCGGCAGGGTGCACTGGTTGCCCTGGAACTGCGTGTAGTTGAGCATCGCCGACGGGAAGGTCTTGGCGGCGTCGATGCCGCTCTTCTTCAGCAGCGGGTTGAGGTCGATGAAGGCCTTGGTCGAACAGAACATGCCGACGTTGTTGGTGGTGAAGGAGGAGACCACGTCCGGCGCGTCGTCGCCGCCGGCCCGCAGGGCCTGGTTGACCTTGTCGTCCGCGATGTTGGCCACGGCCTTGACGTGGATGTTGGGGTGGGCCTTCTCGAAGGCGGCGATGTTGTCGTTGATCGCCTTCACCTCGTTGTCCTGGCTCCAGCCGTGCCAGAAGGTGATGGTGACGTCCTTGCCGCTCGCCGAGTCGTCGCTGCCGCCGGCGTCGTTGCTGCCGGTGCAGGCGGTGGCGAGCAGGGCGAGGACGGCGCTGCCGGTGACGGCGGCGATCGTGCGGCGGCCTCTGCGGGAGGTGGTGGGGTGCACTTCGAGGTCCTCCTGGGGGTGCGCGGGCAGGCGTCATTGCCTCGTCGCCCGCGGTCGGGGGTTGGGGAGAGGTGGGTGCAGGGGTGGATCGCAGGGGGAGTCGGGGGGAGTCGGCAGGGGCAGGGGGCTGTCAGTGGGTGGAGAAGACCGCCTCGCGGGCGGCCGCCAGGGCGCGCTGGAGCGCGCCGAGCAGGACGGGTGAACCGGCGAGGGTGCTGCTGCGCACTTCCGGGCGGGCGATCGAGAGCCGGGCGAGCTCCTCCTGGACGAGCGCGCGCAGATGTTCGCCGCCGGCGCTCGGCACGCCGCCGGAGAGGACCACCAGCTCGGGGTCGACGACGGCGACGATCACGGCCAGCCCGACGGCGATCCGGCCGGCCAGTTCGCGGAGGAACTCCTCGCCGGCGCCCGGGGTCGCCAGGGCCTTGGCGATGGTCTCCTCGGCGGTGGGCGCGCCGAGCCCGTGCTCGCGGGCCAGCGCCCGGACGGCGGCCGCGCCGACCAGGTCCTGGAACCCGCCGAAGTTGCGGCGGCGCACGTCCCGCACGACCGGCGAGCCGGGCACCGGCATGTAGCCGACCTCACCGGCGCCGCCGGTGAAGCCGCGGTGCAGCCGCCCGGCGATCACGATCGCGGCGCCGATCCCCGCACCGGCCCACAGCAGGACGAAGTCCTCGGAGCCCCGTGCCGCGCCCGAGGCCTGCTCGGCGACGGCGGCGAGGTTGACGTCGTTCTCGATCGACACGGGGGCGCCGATCTCCCCGGTCAGCTCCTCGACGAGCGTCGGCGAGTGCCAGCCGGCCAGGTGGGAGGCGTAGCGCAGCTTGCCGGTGACGGGATCGGGTGCGCCGCTGACGCCGATCACGACGGTGTGCAGCGCGCCCTCCCCGATCCCGGCCGCCCGGACCGTGTCGGCGACCGCCGCGGCGACCCGGGGGACGGTCCCGGCGGCCGGGGCGCCCTTCACCGGCACGACGTGCTCGGCGAGCGTGCTGCCGGTGATGTCGGCGACGGCGACCCGGATCCCGGTGGCCGTGACGTCCACCCCGGCGACGTACCCGGCGGCCGGATTCACCTGGTACAGCTGCGCGTTGGGCCCGGGCCCGCCCGCCGTGGTGCCGACCGGCAGGACCAGGCCCGCCGCCTCCAGGCGCGCCAGCAGCTGGGAGGCGGTGGGCTTGGAGAGCCCGGTGAGCGTGCCGATCTGGGTGCGGGAGAGCGGTCCGTTCTCCAGCAGCAGTTCGAGGGCGGCTCGGTCGTTGATGGCGCGCAGCAGGCTGGGGGTGCCGGCGAGGGGGGCCTTGGCGGTGGTCTTGGTCACGCGCAGAATCCTCCTCTTCCGGCAGGTCGGGGGCGTACCCGGGGGAACTCCCGGGGGTGTCCGGGGAGCGCCCGGGGGGTGTCCCGGGCCCACGGTGCGAACTGTTAGGAAACTTTCCAGTCGCTTGGGAAGGACCGTACGGTCAGCGTCGGCGGAGTGTCAATGGCCCGCCGGGCGGTGGATGCCGAAGCGTTACCGGGCAGCACGAAGCCCCGCCCCCACGTCGGTGGGAGCGGGGCTTTCGTCCGCGTGTCCTGGCCTTCCCGGCCGCTGCGAAGGGGTGTTACGACTCGGCGAAGTCGTCCATTGGCGGCTTACGGCTCGGCGAAGTCGTCCGTCGGCGGCTTACGGCTTGGCGAAGTCGTCCGTCGGCGGCTTACGGCTTGGCGAGGTCGTCCATCGGCGGCTTCGGCGCCGGTATCGGCTCGGTCGCCTTGTAGCGCGCCGAGGTCGGGTCGGCCAGCGAGGACGGCGGCGACGGGTCCGGGGCCGCGGCGATCGCGACGCCCGTGGCCGCCGCCTCCTCCTTGACCTTGATGCCGGCGTGGTCGAAGGCCGCCTTCAGCCGCTGGCGCATCGCCCGCGCCACCATCGCCGCCTTGCCCGGCGCCGTCCTGGCCTCGATCCGCACCACCACCGAGTCCGCCGCGACCGACTCCACGCCCAGCACCGACACCGGCTCCCAGATCAGCTCGTCGTACGGAGCCTCCTTGGACATCGCCTCGGCCGTCTCCTGGATCAGGTCCTCGGCCCGGAGGAGGTCCTCCTTGTACCCGACCTGGACGTCCACGGTGGCCGTGGACCAGCCCTGGCTCATGTTGGCGATCCGCTTCACCTCGCCGTTGCGGATGTACCAGATCTCGCCGTTCGCGCCGCGCAGCTTGGTCACCCGCAGGCCGACCTCCAGCACCGTGCCGGCGGCCACCCCGGTGTCGATCTCGTCGCCGACGCCGTACTGGTCCTCCATGATCATGAAGACGCCGGAGAGGAAGTCCGTGACCAGGTTGCGGGCGCCGAAACCGATCGCCACACCGGCCACACCGGCGCTCGCCAGCAGCGGCGCCAGGTTCACCCCCAGCGCGGAGAGCACCATGAGCGCCGCCGTGCCGAGGATGCCGAAGGACGCGACGCTGCGCAGCACCGAGCCGATCGCCTCCGAGCGCTGCTGGCGCCGCTCCGGGTTGACGACCCCGGTGTTGGCGAGCAGTCCGCCGATGCGGCCGTGCTCCTCGGCGCTCTCGTGGGCGCGCGCCATCCTGGTTATCAGCTGCGTGATGAGCTTGCGCACCACCGCGCGCAGCACCAGTGCCAGCACGATGATGAAGACGATCCGCACCCCGGCGGCGAGCCAGGACTGCCAGTGGGTGTCGAACCAGCTGGCCGCCTGCTTGGTGGTGTCCGAGACCTCCTGTGCGCTCGTCGGGATCCGCAGGTCGAGCTGCGGCACCTGCGGCGCGGTCGGGCCGGGGGACGGCGTCGTCGACTGGGAGGACGCGTCGGCGAGGCCGAGGACGCCGGAGCGGAACACGTGCGGGACCTTCCTTGCAGGGGGCATTGCCCGGTCCCGTGCCGCAGCGAGCCCGACCCGCGGACCGTCGCCCCAGCCTAGCGGGCACCGAACACCCGACCGGACCCGCCGAACGGCGCGCGGGCCGCCCCGGACGCCCCGTCAACGCCCCGGTGCGCTCCCGCGCGCACCCGTCCGGGCACCGCCTCGGCACCGCTCCGGCACCCCCGGGAGGCGGCCCCACCACTGCTCCGACCGGCCGAGCAGTCCCCCCGGGGGGAAGCGGAAGGGCTCCTACCGGGGGCCCTGGTGCAACCCGACCTTCCGCCGGGCATATCGGGTATGACGGAAACCACACCCGGAGATCACGTCAGGTCCGTTACACAGGAGTGGTGGCGCCGTACGAAGGCGTAAGGCGACACTGGGGGAGATCACTCACCCGTTGGGTGATCCAACCGCTCGTCCCGGCGCGAGCCACGCGCCGCAGGCGTCCAAGGAGGCATCCGTGCCGCATGTCCTGGTCCTCAACGCGTCCTACGAGCCACTCGGCGTCGTATCGATGCGCCGCGCACTCATCCTGGTCCTCAACCACAAGGCGGTCAGCCTGGAGGACACCGGAGTCACTCTGCACAGCGCCACCAGCGCCCTTCCGGCGCCGTCCGTCGTCCGCCTGACCCGCTTCGTCCGGGTCCCGTTCTGCGGGCCCGTCCCGCTCACCCGCCGGGCGCTGTTCGCCCGCGACCACGGCCGCTGCGTCTACTGCGGGGCCGCCGCAACCAGCGTCGACCACGTCATCCCGCGCAGCCGGGGCGGCCAGCACCGGTGGGACAACGTCGTGGCGGCCTGCCGCCGCTGCAACCACACCAAGGCCGACCGCCACCTGACCGAACTCGGCTGGCGCATGAAGCGCCCGCCCGCGCCGCCCTCCGGCCTCGCCTGGCGGATCATCGGCACCGGCATCAAGGACCCCCGCTGGCGGCCCTACCTGGAGCCGTACGGCGGCGGCGACCAACTACGCGCCCCGCAGTGGGGCGAGTACGAGCACCACGACCATACCGAGCCCAACCACTCGGTCCCGATCGGCCGGGCGCACGGCGCCCACGCCGCCCCAGTCCGCCGCGGCGAGCAGCCCGAACCGCTCTCCGCCTGAACCAGAGCTCCACAAGGGCCTGCCCCGTCACATCTCGGTACGCCTCATGGGCCGCCGCGCACCCCACCGGGGAGCACGGCGGCCCGCCGTGTGTACGGCCGCCCCGCGGGCGACCACTGCACGGACCGCTGTGCGGGCCACTGCACGGACTACTGCTTGGGCGGCGTCCCGGCGGCCGGCGGCTGCTGTCCCGCGGCCGGCTGTCCCGGCTGCGGCTGCTGCTGCGCGGGCGTGGTGCCGGGGGTGCCCGGGGTCCCCGGCTGCGCCGGAGGAGCCACCGGCGGCTGCGGCTGCGCGGGCGGCGTCACGGCGTACAGCTCGATCCCCCACAGCGAGTAGCCGTACTTGGTGGCCCGGGTCACACCCTGCATCCGCAGGAACTTGGCGTTCGCGGCGTCGAAGCGCACCGTCTCGTCGCCGCCCTTGCCGTTGTCCACGCTCGCCGCGGTCGTCCAGGTGACCCCGTCCGACGAGGTCTGGATCTTGTACGACGCGGCGTACGCGGCCTGCCAGTGCAGCACCGCAGCACCGAGCCGGACGGCCTGCGGCAGCTCCAGCTGCACCCAGGCGTTGTCCTGCGCGGGCGAGGACCAGCGGGTCTTCGGGTCGCCGTCGGCGATGTTCGAGGCCGGGAAGTTCGCCGTCTCGTCGCCCGAGGAGGTGGCCTTCGCGCCGAGCGCGAGGTCCGCCCCGCCGGTCGGCGGCACCACGTGCACCTGGAGCACCTGCTTGACGACGGTCGAGCCGGCCACGTACTGCACCGGCACCTGGTACGTCCCGGACGGCGTCCCGGCCGCGGCGCTGACCAGCAGCGGCACCCCGACCTTCCCGCCGCGCGGCACCGTCACCCCGGCCGCCGGCGCCACCGTCAGGCCCTTCGCCGCCGCCGGCACGTCGGCCTGCAGGCTGCCGGTGGTGCCCTCGGGGCGGCCGGCCGTGACCGTCGCCTGGGTCTGGGCGGGCGCGGCCGCGCCGGTCACCACGTCCAGGGACGGGTCGGCCAGGGTGAGCCGGGCCGCGGGGGCGTCCGCGTACCAGGGGATCACCTGGTTGACGACCGGCGGGTCGCCGCCCGGCTTCCAGGTCAGCCGGAACGCGTCGGCGGGCTGGCCGCCGGCCGGCAGCTCGTTGTAGCCCGGGTTGATCGTCCCTATGTCGAACCAGGTGCCGTCCGGGCGCCGCAGCGACACGGTCGCGGTGGCCTTCACACTCGGGTCGGTCAGCACGGTGAGCCGGTCCACCGGCCGGGCCGCGCCCAGCTCGACCGTCAGCGGCTCGTCCTGCGCGGTCGGCGCGCTGGCCGCCCGGTAGGCGGTGTCCGGGTTGCCGTCCAGCACCGCCGCCGCCGAGGAGCCGGGCAGCGCGGCCGGTCCGCCGGAGACGCTCGCCGGGGCCTCGTCCGGCGCCGTCACGGTGAACTCGCGCACCGCCACCGCGGTCTTCTGGGCGGCGGTGGCGCGCAGCCGCACCGCCCGCACCACCGTGCCGGCGGGCACCTGGGCGCTGACCGTCTTCTGGTTCTTCACCACGGCCAGCTGCTTCCAGCCGCCCTCGCCGGTCGAGTACTCCAGCACGCCGTCGCGGATGTAGTCGTCCACCGCGCTCTGGGCGTCCGGCCCGTCGCCCCAGCCGCCCATCAGGACGGTGACGCCGCTGACCGGGCGCCCGGAGCCGAGGTCCACGCCGACCGAGTCGCCCGGCTGCGGGGGAGCGGAGCTCCAGTAGAAGGTGTCGGCCTGGCCGTCGGTCATCAGCGCCGGCAGGTGGTCGTGCGCGGAGCCCATCGTCGTCGTCGGGCTGATGCCGCCGCTGACCACGCCCGCCCAGTTGTCGGCGGCCCGCAGCGCGTGCTCCAGGAACGGGCCGAGCACGCCCGCGCCGATCGTCGCCGGGCTCTGCGCCAGCTGCTCGCGCAGCCGGTTCAGTTCCACCCGGGCCTTCCAGGCGGCGGCGCCGTCACCGCCGTGCTGCGCCAGCAGCATGTCGAGGGCGGCCTGCCCGGCCAGCCCGTACCCGTGCAGCGGCGCCAGCCACGGCCCGGCCTCGGCGGCCAGCGCGGACGTCGCCGCGGTGCCGGCCAGCGTCTCCTGGGCCGAGGCCATCGCGCCGAACGCCTCCCGCAGCGGGCCCGCGGCCTCTATCAGCTTGGCGAGGTCGGGGGCCGCGCCCGAGGTGGGCTCGGCGGTCGCCCAGAACCTGTCGATCAGCGGGGTCAGGTAGCCCGACTCCTGCTTGGACAGCGGCGAGGACGAGCTGTTGCCGGCCAGCGCGGTGACGGCCGCAAGCGCCGACCCGGCCGGGGTCGCGGAGGCGCCGGTCGGCCCGGCCATCGTGCGCAGCGCGGCCTGCCAGGACTCGTCCGGCTTGTACGCGGCCGGGTTCCAGGCGAAGTCGCCGGCCGTCGACAGGGCTATCCGGGAGGCCACCGGCTGCTGCATCGCCCCGGTCAGCATCACCGCCGAACGGCTCGCCACCTCCGGGTCGCGCCCGGTGTAGGCGCCGAGGTAGAGCCGGTCCGGGTTGGCGTCGTTGACCGGGTAGTTGTCCATGGTGACCAGCGGGTGCCCGTACAGGCCCGCGGTGTCCGAGGCCTGAGCGCCGGTGATCTTCTCCGGGATCACCCCGACCCCGCTCCACGCCACCTGCACCCCGGCCGGCAGCGCGTCCGCGAGCGCCTTGCGGTAGGGCGTCGAACCCGACTGGTGGTACTCGGTCGGCACGATCGACAGCGGCGCCAGGCCCGGGTTCTTCGAGATCAGCCGGTCCTGCACCTTCGCGGCCAGCGCGGCCTGCGCCTTGGCCGCGGCGGCCGGCCCGGTGCCGTACGTCGAACGGTCGTCGGAGCAGTGCCACTCGTCGTAGCTGACGTCCAGGAACTGCAGCTGGAACGCGGAGAAGCCGAGGGCGCGCAGCCCGTCCAGCTTCGCCACCAGCGCGTCCACGTCCTTGCCCGAGCTGAAGCAGAACGACTGCCCCGGGTCGACGGCGTACCCGAGCGTCACGTGGTTGGCGGCCGCCCGGCCGCCCAGCTCGCGCAGCTCGGCCGTCTTGTCCGCCGGGTACGCGTCGCGCCAGCGCGACAGCCGGTACGGGTCGTCACCGGGCGCGTAGAGGTAGAAGTTCTGCTTCGAGCGGCCCAGGAACTCCACCTGGTCCAGCCGCTGCTGCGCCGTCCACGGCGTGCCGTAGAACGCCTCCGCGGTGCCGCGCACCGGCGCCCCGGACGGCCAGTCGCGCAGCGTGATCCCCGGCAGGCCGAGCCCCGAGGCGCCGGGCGCCTGGTTCTGCCCCTGCCCGGCCGGCACCGCCGCCAGCAACTGCCGCAGGCTCTGCGCCGCGTAGAAGGTGCCCGCCGCGTCCGCGCCCGCCAGCACCACCGCGCCGTACGTCCCGCCGCCCTGCGCGGGCAGCTGGCCGGCCGTCAGCACGTAGCCGCCGATCGGCATCCCGATCAGCGACGGCGCGGCGCCGTCCTTCGTCCCGCCCGCGGCGGCCAGGTCGCGCAGCGCCCGGTCCACCGCGCCGCCCGCGCCCTCGGCCGGCCCGCCGACGTACACGACGAGCGAGCCCGCGGCCGGCGGGGCGTCGACGTCGGACACGGTGGTGAAGTCGGTGGCCCCGGCGATCCCGAGCACCTCGTGCACCGCGTCCACCGCGCCGTGGTCCGCCTTCGGCGCCGTCACCAGCGTCACCGCGGCCGGCACCACGACCGGCTTCCCGGCCACCGTCTGCTCCTGCGGCCGCGGGAACACCTGCGGGTTCGTCACGCTCCCCAGCGGGGTCTGCGGCGCGGTGCTCACCACGTCCGGCCCGGGTACCCCCACGTACGCCGCCGCCGACGGCACCGGCCCCGCGAGGAGCCCGCCGACCACGGCCGCCGCGGCGACACCGGCCGCGATCTGCAGCGCCCGCCGCCCCGGCGCGCGGCTCCCGGCCGCCCGCTCGGCGCGCACGGACGCCAGCAGCGGCTCCGTCCCCTTGAGGTCGGCGATCAGCCGGTCCGCCGTCTTCGGCGCCAGCTGACGGCACGTCCGCGCGGTGGCCCGCCGGGCCGCCAGCGCCGCGGGGTGGTGCAGGACATCGCGCAGCGCGGAGCTCTGCTCCAACTGCTGCCGCAGCCGCCGCCCGGCCGCTACGGAAACTCGGGCTTGCACAGGAGCCTCCTCGCCAGGCCTGGACCACATCGCCGCAACCCCACCAGCTACCCAACCCGGTGTCAACGCCGTCGTCAGATATGTCCACTTTGCCCAATTGATCACCGTGCCTCCCCCCCCGGGTCATCCCTCCCACCAGCAGAACCGCCCGGGGCGGCCGGTCCTCCTGACGGCCGGTCGACCGCTCGCCGCCCTCGCGCCCTCCTCGCCCCTCTCTCGACGCGCGCCTCTGCCCACCCCCGCAGCCGCGCCGTTCCCCCTTCCCAGCCCCTCCTGGCGGCCGGTCGACCGCTCGCCGCTCCTCGCGCTCTCCCCGTCCCTTTCTCGACGCGCGCCTCTGCCCACCCCCGCAGCCGCGCCGTTCGCCCTCCCCGGCCCCTCCTGACGGCCGGTCGACCGCTCGCCGCCCTCGCGCTCTCCTCGTCCCTTTCTCGACGCGCGCCTCTGCCCACCCCCGCAGCCGCGCCGTTCGCCCTCCCCGGCCCCTCCTGACGGCCGGTCGACCGCTCGCGCTCGTGTCGCGCAGCGTCATCGGGCCGTCACGCGGGTAGGACTGTGGTCGTCCCGAACTGGCGTTGCCGAGACATCGCAGGAGCCGCGAGTGGCCGCTTATCTCGACCGTGACGGAGCCGACGGGCTCAAGGTGCCGGCGCAGGACGCTCCGGCCCCGCCACCCGAACTGGTGGCGCTGGCACAGGCGCACGGGGTCGATCCGAAGGACCCGGGGCCCGGCGGGGTGCCGGTCGGCGCGCGGACACTGGTGGCGGTGCTGCGGGCGCTCGGAGTCGAGGCCGGGACGCCGGAGGAGGTGCGGGCGGCGCTGGACCGTCACCGGGCCGAGCAGCAGGCCCGGTTGCTGCCGCCCTGCGTCGTCGTCCGCCAGGGGCGCCGCACCGCGCTCGACGTCCCCGCCGACGCCCGCCTCCACGTCGAGCTGGAGGACGGCGGCGTGTGGGAACTGCCCCGCGGCCACTCCCACTGGCTCCCGGCCGACCTGCCCCTCGGCCGGCACGTCCTCACCGCCGAGTGCGCCGGCGGCACGGCGCGCGCGGCCCTCGTCGTCGCCCCCGACAAGCTCCCCGGACTCCCCACCCGCAGCTGGGGTTTCCTCGCCCAGCTGTACTCCCTCCTCTCCGAGCGGTCCTGGGGCATGGGCGACCTCGGCGACCTCGCCGACCTCGCCCAGTGGGCCGGCGCCGACCTCGGCGCGGGCTTCGTCCAGATCAACCCCCTCCACGCCGGCCTCCCCGGCGCCCCCTCCGACCCGTCCCCGTACCGCCCCTCCTCTCGCCGCTTCGCCGACCCCGTCCACCTGCGCGTCGAAGCCGTCCCCGAGTACGCCTACCTCGTCGGCGACCAGCGCGCCGAGGCCGAGGAACTCGGCCGCCGGGCCGCCCGGCTCCGCGCCGAAGTGCTCGCGCACGACGGCCTGATCGACCGGGACGCCGTCTGGGCGCTCAAGCGCGAGGCGCTGGAACTGCTGCACGAGGTCCCGCGGGGCACCGGCCGCGACGCCGCCTACCGGGCCTACCTGCGCCGCGAGGGCGAGTGGCTGGAGCGGTACGCGCTGTGGAACGCGATCGCCGAGGAGCACGGCCCCGACTGGCACGCCTGGCCCAAGGGGCTGCGCCACCCGGACGGGTCCGGGATCGAGCGCGCCCGCAAGGAGCTCGCCGACCGGGTCGAGTTCCACCGCTGGCTCGCCTGGCAGGTCGACCAGCAGCTCGCCGCCGCCAGGGCCGCCGCCGACGGCGCCGACATGCCGGTCGGCCTCATCCACGACCTCGCGGTCGGCGTCCACCCGGACGGCGCCGACGCCTGGGTGCTCCAGGACGTGCTGGCGGGCGGCATCTCGGTCGGCGCCCCGCCGGACGCCTTCAACGCCCACGGCCAGGACTGGGGCCTGCCGCCCTGGCGCCCCGACGCCCTCGCCGCCGCCGGCTACGCCCCGTACGCGGAACTGCTGCGGGCCGCCGCCCGGCACGCCGGCGCGGTGCGGATCGACCACGTGATGGGGCTGTTCCGCCTGTGGTGGGTGCCGGAGGGGCACGCGCCGACGGAGGGCGCGTACGTCCGCTACGACGCCGAGGCCATGCTCGGCGTGCTCGCGCTGGAGGCGCACCGCGCCGGGACGGCGGTGATCGGCGAGGACCTCGGCACGGTCGAGCCGGGCGTCCGCGAGGAACTGGCCGAGCGCGGGATCCTCGGGACGTCCGTGCTGTGGTTCGAACGGGACTGGGCGGCCGGCGGGGAGGTCCTGCCACCGGACCGCTGGCGGCGCGGCTGCCTGGCCACCCTCACCACCCACGACCTGCCCAGCACGGCGGCCCGGCTCTCCGGCGAACACGTCGAGCTGCGCCACCGGCTGGGGCTGTTGGCCCGGCCGCTGGGGGACGAGCAGGCGGAGGCGGCGGCGGAGCTGGCCGAGTGGCGGGCGGCGCTGACGCGGCTGGGGCTGCTGGCGCCGGGGGAGCCGCTGTCGATGCCGGTGCTGTACCGCTTCCTGGGCGCCACCGGGGCCGGGCTGGTGGGCGTGTGGCTGCCCGACCTGGTCGGCGACCCGCGCCCGCAGAACCTCCCCGGCACATGGGACCAGTACCCGAACTGGCGCCTCCCGATCGCCGACGGCGCCGGCCACCCGGTGACCCTGGAAACCCTCGCCACCACCCCCGCCGCCCCCTTCCTGTCCCACCTCCTGGCCCCCACCCCGCGCCACCACCGCCCCTGAGCCGCCCCCACCCGGAGCCCCGGAAGTCCCATGAGGCCCACCCCGACGCGCGCCACCCCATAAGCCCCGGGTAAGTTGGAAAACGTGGACAAGAGGAACGCTTTGCGAGCCGGCGCGGTCTCCGCAACGGTCACGCTGATGATGCTGCTGTCGTCGCCCGCCATGGCCCTCACCCGGGACGACGGCGACGACCCGGGTTCCGGCCTCGGCGTCGGCCAGACCATCGGCCTGTACGTGCTGATCCCGATCGCGGCCTTCGCGATCATCGCCGCCCTCGCGGGCCTGCCGTACGGCAAGGGCAAGAAGAAGTAGCCGACGGCCCCCGCGGCCGTCCACCAGTAAGACCCGCACCAACGCCGAAGGGGCGCCGGACCGAGTCCGGCGCCCCTCCGCGTTGCCGGGCCTAGGGTCTGTTTTGGAAGGTCATCGGACTTGATGCCAGGCTCATCGGATGGGGCGTG
>NZ_JBHVPD010000079.1:0-49540 GCF_042887525.1 Kitasatospora sp. NPDC057936 | reverse complement strand
GCGGCAGCTCCATCCACTCCTGACCAACCCCGCACCATCCGGCGGCCACGGGCTTCGCGCCCGTGGGCGCCGCCCCTGATGAGAGGGACGGGACCATGCGCAGGACTCCGGCTCCGCTGTTCACGGCGGCCGTCGTCGCGGCACTCGCCGCGGGCGTCAGCGCCCCGGCCGCCGCCGATCCAGCGCCCGGGGTGATCCCGGGCGCCCAGGACATCGTGTGTACGGCGCCGCAGGGCGCGTCCGACGTGCTGAACCAGCTCAGCGGCGACTACAACGCCTCGCTGACCGACCCCGGCGCTCCGCGCTGGTACGTCTGGGGCCCGCAGGGACCGTCGCCGATCACGGCGAAGGCGGGAGCGAACCCGATCACCCGGCCGAGCAACACCACCGGGGGACTGAGAGCTCTCGACTTGCCGGGCAGCGGCGTCGACTGCGCCGGCGCCGCCCGCGACCCGCAGAGCGGCGACCAGGTGAGCGACGACTTCGTGGCGTTCGCCAAGGAGGCGGTCGCGGTGGCCGGAGGATCACGGGTGCCGGCGAACCTGACGACGCAGAACCTCAGGGACCTCTACACCTGCAACGTCACCAACTGGCATCAGATCGACCCGGCGTACTCCGACTCCACGGCCAAGCCCTTCCTCCCGGCGTACGACTCCAACGTCAGGGCCTTCTTCCTGAAGACCATCGGTGGCGGCAGTCCGGTCACCCCGGGTAGCTGCGTCATCCAGGGCACCCAGGAGAACCAGGGATCCGACCCGGCGCTGAGCGATCCCGACGCGATCGTCCCGTACTCGGTCAGCCACTACATCTGGCAAGTGCTCTACGGCCGCGGCGGCGGCTCGGACGTTCCCGGCCCGTTGACCCTGCGCAGCATCGACGGTGTCGCGCCCGTCGACACGGCGAACCGGAGGATCGGCGACGCGTTCGCCGGGACCGTCTACAGCCACATCCTCTACAACGTCGTCCGGGACGCCGACTGGACCGCGACCGACGCGCACGCCACCGCGCTGCAGAACATCTTCGGCCCCACCGGCTGGATCTGCACCAGCCCGACGGCGGCCGGCGACCTGCAGAGCTTCGGCCTCCTGCCGCTACAGGGCTTCGACTGCGGCAGCTCCATCCACTCCTGACCGGCTCCTCTCCGCACCAGTGGAACCCACCTCTCCCAAGGAGTTCACCATGTCAAGAACCCGTGTCCGGCTCGCCGCCACCGGTGCCGCCGTCGTCCTCGCCGTGACCGGCCTGAGCGGCGCCGCCGCGGCCGACACCACCGTCACGACCACGCCGCCCACCGGGCAGGCCGTCGTGACCTCCGACCTGACGTTCCTCCAGAACGCGGTGACCAACGGCATCGTGATCGTCCCGCTCCCGCCGGCGACCCCGGCCTACGCTGACACCACCGGCCTCACCACGACCTTCCCGGTCTCGGGCGGCGTCGCGAACATCCCGGCGTTCAACGGTGACATCCAGTTCGGCGGCGACCTGCTGTTCGTCAACATCGCCACGGGCAAGACCGTGATCTTCAAGCAGCTCGACCTCGTGATCAACAAGGGCAGGTTCTTCGCCGTGCCGGACGGCGCGACGGCCCCGGTGGCCCTGCTGGACCCGGCGGGCCGGGTCTCGGTCGGCCGCAACGGCACCGCCCAGACGCTCGACACCACCGGTCTGAAGGTGGACGCGGCCGCCGCGCAGTACCTCGACACCAACCTCGGCACGACCTTCTTCACGGCCGGCCAGTCGATCGGTTCGCTCGCGGTGACCTACACGCCCGGCAGCTGACGTCTCGGCCCGGTGGACGCCACCGGGGCAGCTCGGCGGGTCCGCGCTCCGGCGCGGGCCCGCCCGCCTTGGGAGCGGCCAACTCCGTTACAGGGGAGTCGCGTTGTGGCCTCGTACATCTGGCCGACCGGATCCGGCCATGTCCGGCTGGCCGAATGGTACGCACCGGAGCCATCCGGCCCAGCGCCATCGACGCCCCGCGCCGCCCACCGGCGGCTCGCACCCACCGGAGGTCCCCGCCATGAGAATCCGCGAACCCGACCCGGGAGGCCGAGGGTGGTGGCGCCGGCGACTGCCGGCCCTGGCGCTCGTCTGGGCCGTGGTGGCGGCACTCGCGGTGGTCCCGGTGGGCCTGGGAGCGGTGCCCGAGGCGCGGGCGGACTCCGCGAAGACGGTGCAGGGACCGAAGGTCTGGATCCCGGAGAAGAAGGGGTACGGGCCCGAGGGGAGCGTGACGGTCTCCCAGACGGAGAACCTGACCAACCAGGTGCTACAGGTCTCCTGGAGCGGGTTCACGCCGACCCGGTCCGTCACCGGCAAGCCGGTGATCAAGGCGATCAAGGATTCCGAGGACATCGCCTACGCGGTGCGGATCTACGAGTGCAAGGGCGAGAACCCCCTCATCACGGACTGCTACGGAAGCACGCTCTACGGAGGGGAGGCTTCGCTCGGCTTCGAGCAGAAGGCGCGTCCCTCGGGTCTGGAAGCGCCCGAACTCCGGTCCAACATGGTGATCGCCGCGACCGGCCAGGACGGCTCCGGCGCGGCCTCCATCGAGGTCTGGAACAAGCAGCAGAGCGTCGGACTCGGGTGTGACGCGGCGAACCCCTGCTCCCTCGTGGTCGAGCCGAACTACGGCGGCGACCCGATCGACTACTACAAGCTCCGCAAGGGCCAGGCCGACTGCGAAGACCACCGGATGGACGTCGGCTCGCAGATCTTCAAGGCCGCGACGGACTCCACCCTGCGCCCCGGCATGGAGAACTGGAAGACCAGGAACCGCAGCAGCGAGCAGTGCGCCTGGGGCCATCACGTGGTCGTCCCCCTGCACTTCGCCCCCACCCCGGACGACTGCGCGGCGGCCGCCGCCGACCTCCGGGCCCAGGGCCTGGAGATGGCGAACCGCGCCATGCAGCAGTGGCGGTCCGGTCTGTGCCTCGGCAGCTCCCCGCTGACCGTCCAGTACGCCTCGGCCGGCGGTGAACCGCAGGCGCGGACGGCGTTCTTCGGCGGGACCACCGACGTCGCGCTCACGGCCAGGCCGGACCAGTCGCCGCCGGCCCGGCCGTACGTCTACGCGCCCCTGACCACGACCGGCATCTCCGTGGTGTTCGCGATCGACGACAGGACGACCGGGCGCCAGATCCGCGACCTGCGGCTGAACGCCCGGCTGCTGGCCAAGCTCCTGACCCAGTCCTACGACTCGCCGGGCGATCCGATCAAGTCGGTGGCGGGCAACCCGACGTGCCTGTTCACGGACCCGGAGTTCATCAAGCTGAACCCGCAGACGGAAGCGAACGGAATCCACTGGCCGACCAACTGCGGCGGGATCCTGACCGTCTTCCCGTCCGTCGCCGGCGGTACCACCGACCTCACCTACCAGGTGACCTCGTGGATCGCGAGCGACCCCGAGGCGGCCCGTTTCCTCGACGGCGAGCCCGATCCGTGGGGCATGCGGATCGACACCTTCTACCTGCGGCCGCAGTTCCCCGGGTACCCCGTCGAGGCCTTCCAGCCGCAGGACTTCACCGGCCCGGGCGTGTCGACCACCACCGTGGACCTCGCCCACTGGAAGCAGTACGAGTGGAACCCCTCCCTGCTCGGCCTGAGCCGGGTGGCCCGCAACATCCTGGAGGGCAAGCCGACCTGCCAGCAGCCGAACTCCGAATCGGACGGCCGGCACCTGGACTGCCCCGTCCAGGCCCCGGGTGAACGGGCCCTGCTCGCCATCATGGACGCCGGCCAGGCCAAGGCGTTCTCGATGCCCGAGGCGGCCCTGCTCAACCCGGCGGGCGCCTTCGTCGCCCCCGAGCGGTCCGGCTTCCAGGCCGCCGTCGCCGACATGACGGTCGATGCCGCCACCGGCGTGCAGCAGCTGCCCTACGGCGCCGCGGACACCGCGTACTCGCGGGACCAGAAGGCCTACCCGCTGACCACCGTGCAGTACGCGATGGTCCCGACGAGCGGAGTGCCGGAGGCCAAGGCCGGTGCGATCGCGAACTTCCTCAAGTCGGTCACCAACGGCGGCCAGGTGTACGGCATCGAGCCCGGCCAGCTCGCCCCGGGCTTCCTCGCCCTGACCGCCGCCCAGCGCGCCCAGGCCCAGGACGCGGCCGCGCACGTGGCCGCGCAGGACGGCAAGCTGCCCGGGAACCAGGCCGCCCCGCCGAACCCGCCGGCCGTCGCGGGCGGCACCTCCGGGGGCGGCGCCACCTCCGCCCCGGCGGGCGGCAGCGGAGGCTCCACCCCGGTGAGCGACAACGGCTCGGCGGGCGGCACCGCCCCCGACGGCACCGGGACGGGCTCCGGCCGGAACGGCACCGCCACCGACGGGTCCACCGCGGCCGGTACGGGCGCCGGTGCGCCCGCTGCCGCGGCACCGCCGGCCGCGGGTGCCAAGCCCACTGGGACGCCGACCGCCAAGGGCCCGCTGTCCGCCGCCCCGGTGGCGGCCGGCACCCCGCTGGCCGACCGATCGGGCCTGGCGCGGCTGCTGCTGCCCGTCGCCCTGATCGCCGGCCTGGTGCTGGTGGTCGGCGGGCCGGCCGCGCTGCTCCTCGGCGGCACCCCGGCCGGCGACAAGGCGGTGGCCGCAGTGCGCCGGGGCTGGTCGCGGCTGCGCCGCAGGCCCTGACGCCGACGCGGCGAACGACTCGGCGGGGCCGCCGTCCCGGCCCCGCCGAGCCCCTTCCGGCGGGCGCACGCTCCCTGCCCGTTCCCCCACAGCCGTTCCATGCAGCCGTTCCCACGCAGCCGTCCCCGAGCACGGAGAGCAGACCATGACAGCCGCCGCCGAGCCCGCGGCACCGTACGCCGGGGCACCGGGCCAGCCCGACCGCGGGCCGGACGAGGACGTCCCGCGCATCATCACCGCCCCCGCGACCGCCGGCGACCGGGTGTTCCGCGGCGTGCTGCGGCTCGCCGGGCTCTCGGTCTTCGCGATCATGGGGCTGATCGCCTTCTTCCTCGTGCTGCGCGGCGCCGACGCGCTGCGCATCGTCGGCTGGTCCTTCCTGACCGAGCGGAAGTGGCAGACCGGCGCGCACAGCTTCGGCATCGCGGCGGTGCTCCCGGACGGTCTGCTGATCGCCGTCATCGCGCTGACGATCGCCGTCCCGGTGGCGCTCAGCACCGCGATCTTCATCTCCGAGTACGCGCCCCTGCGGCTGCGTGCACTGCTGATCACCCTGGTCGACCTGATGGCGGCCATCCCCAGCATCGTCTACGGCCTCTGGGGGCTGTTCTTCCTCCAGCCGCGCATCCTCGGCCTGGTGCGCTGGATGGCCAACCACCTCGGTGACGTGCTCCCGTTCCTGAAGGTGCGCACCAGCGACGTCGGACCGTCCTACACCTCCTCGACCTTCATCGCGGGCGTGGTGGTGTCGCTGATGATCATTCCGATCGTCACCTCGCTCTCCCGCGAGGTGTTCTCCCAGGCGCCGCAGGGCGAGCGGGAGGGCGCCTACGCACTGGGCTCGACGCGCTGGGGGATGGTCCGGACCGTGGTGCTGCCGTTCGGACGCGGCGGTGTGATCGGCGCGGTGATGCTGGGCTTCGGCCGCGCGATGGGCGAGACGATCGCCGTCGCGCTGATCATCTCGCCGAGCTTCCAGACCATCACGCACGTCCTCGAGAACGGCGCCAACTCGATCCCGGCGCTGATCGCACTGCGGTTCGGCGAGTCGGACTCGCTGTCGCTCTCCGCGCTGATGGCGGCCGGTCTGGTGCTGTTCGCGCTCACCCTGCTGGTCAACGTGGCGGCCGGCTTCGTGATCAACCGGTCCCGTTCCGGCTCCGCGACGGCGGACTGACCATGACGAACCCCGAAGGGACGATCCGATGACCACGCTCGACCTGCCGCCGGTCGCGGCGTCCGGGCCCGCAGCCGCTCCCGCGCCCGACGGACGGCCGCGACCCGAGAAGCGGGTGAAGCTCGGCGGCATCACCCGGGACGACGTCTTCACCCTGGCCGGCGCGTCGGCCGGCTCGCTGGGCCTGGACTGGATGCTGTACGAGCGGGTCCTGCCGTTCAGCGGCGTGCTCGGCTTCCTGATCTGCTGGTACGTGCTCTTCCTGGCCGGCTACTACGCGCTCGGCCGTCTCCAGTGGGGTCCGATGATGGTGCGCGACCGCTTGGTGGCGGTGGTCGCCTGGAGCGCCGGGCTGCTCATCGTCGGACTGATCGCCGACCAGATCGGCTACGTGACGAGCCGTGGGATGGACGCGGCGCAGCACCTCAACTTCTTCACCGAGTCGATGGAGAGCACCGGCCCGCTCAGCCCGATCACCTCCGGCGGTGCGCTCAACGCGATCGTCGGATCGCTCGAACAGCTGGGCCTGGCGACGTTGTTCGCGGTGCCGCTGGGGATCGGCGCGGCCGTCTTCATGTCCGAGGTCGGCGGCCGGATGGCCCGGCCCGTACGGACGCTGGTCGAGGCGATGACGGCGCTGCCGTCGATCGTCGCCGGCCTGTTCGTCTTCGGCGTCGTGATCCTCACCTTCGGGTTCGAGAAGAGTGGCTTCGCCGCCTCCCTGGCGCTGACCGTGATGATGATGCCGATCGTCACCCGGGCCGCCGAAGTGGTCATCCGGTTGGTGCCGGGCACCCTGCGCGAGGCCTCGTACGCGCTCGGCGGCAGCCAGTGGCGGACGGTGTGGAACGTCGTGCTGCCCACCGCCCGCCCAGGACTGGTGACGGCCGTCGTGCTCGGGATGGCGCGCGGCGTCGGTGAGACCTCGCCGGTGCTGCTGACCGCCGGCTTCACCGCACAGTTCAACGGCAACCCGTTCGAAGGGCACCAGGTGTCGCTGCCGCTGTACATCTGGAACTACGTCAAACAGCCCTACGACCCCATGATCGCGCGGGGCTTCGCCGCCGGTCTGACCCTGATGGGCGTGGTGCTGGTCCTGTTCGTCACCGCGCGTCTGCTCGGTGGCCGCCGGCCCGGTCAGCTGACCGGGGCCCAGAAGCGCCGGATCAGCCGGGACGCGCGCCGCGCCGAGGCCGCCGCGCTGGCCGCCGTCTCCCGTCCGGTCGTCGCCGTGCCGAGGAGTCGCTGATGTCGCACTCAACCAACCGCTGTACCAGAGGAGTTCTCATGTCGTGGGAGGCCGCAAGGCGCCCCGTGGCCCGCACGGTGGCCGTACTGCTGTCCCTCCTGCTCGCCTCGGGGACCATGCTGGCGCGCAGCACTCCGGCGCACGCGGGCGTGGTGCTGAGCGGCGAGGGTTCCAGCTGGGCCGCACCGGCCCTGGACCAGTGGCGCCAGGACGTCCGGACGCAGGGCATCGGCATCGACTTCGCCGCGACCGGCTCGGCGAACGGCCGCGCCTCGTGGCGCAACAACCAGACCGACTTCACCGCCTCGGACGTGCCGTTCCGCTCCAAGGAGGACACCGGCCTGAACGAGGCGGGCCGGCGCGGCGGCGGCGGTGGCGCCGAACAGCCGACGTACGGCTACTCGTACGTGCCGATCACCGCGGGCGGCACCACCTTCATGTACAACCTGCAGATCGGCGGGAAGCAGGTCCGTGACCTGCGGCTCTCCCCGCAGACCATCGTGGACATCTTCACCAACAAGATCACCAACTGGAACGATTCGAAGATCACCCAGGACTACGGCAGACAGCTGCCCAGCCTGAAGATCTTCCCGGTCGTCCGCTCCGACGGCTCGGGCGCCACCGCGCAGTTCACCCGCTGGATGTCGCACACCTACGGCGCCCAGTGGGACGACTACTGCAAGGCGGTCAACTCCGTCAGCTGCGGTGAGTACACCGAGTTCTTCCCGGCGTCCAGCCCGATGGTCGCGCAGAGCAGCTCCGACACCGTCGCCAGCTACATCATGGCGCCCACCAACCAGGGCACCATCGGCTACGACGAGTACGCGTTCGCCAAGAAGGCCAACTGGCCCGTGGTGAAGGTGCTCAACAAGGCCGGCTACTTCTCGCTGCCGACCGCCTCCAACGTGGCGGTGTCGCTCACCGCGGCGAAGATCCGGGGCGTCGACGACGACACCCCGGAGTCCGACCCCAATTACCTCCAGCAGAACCTCGACGGCGTCTACACCATGGACGACCCGCGCGCGTACCCGATCTCCAGCTACAGCTACCTGATCGTGCCGCGCTCCGACTTCCTCAAGCCGCTGCCCCGGTTCAACGACGACAAGGGCGCCGCCCTCAGCCGGTTCCTCGACTACGTGCTGTGCGAGGGACAGGGCGAAGCCGATCAGCTCGGCTACTCGCCGATCCCGTACGGCCTGGTCAAGGGCGGGCTGAAGCAGAGCAAGCACATCCCGGGCAACGCCAGCAAGGTCAACGCGGACAGCCTGGCGGGCTGCGCCAACCCGACCATCAACCAGGCCGGCGAGCTGACGCTCCTCAAGAACGCCCCGATGCCCAGCCCCTGCGACAAGCAGGGTCAGGCGCTCGACTGCACCGTGCAGAACGGCCAGGCGGTCAGCGGCGGTTCGGGCCCGGGCGGCGGCCCGGGCGGCAGCGGCGGCGGCGCGGCCGGCGGCACCGGCGGTACGGGCAGCGGCGGCGGCACCGGCAAGGCCGGAAACAAGGGCACGGGCGGTGGTGGCACCGCGGGCGGCGCCGGCGGTGCGGCGGCGGCCGGCGGCACCGGCGACCCGAACGCGCAGGGGGCGGCCGCCGACCCGAACGCGGCCGCCGGCACCCCCGGCGACCAGCCCGTCGACGACGTCGTCGACCCGCAGACCGGCCAGGTGGTGGCCCGCGGCCGCGGCGGTGCCGGGGAGGTCGCGGCGAACGTGGTCGACGTGGCCGGAAAGCCGGACGACTGGATGCTCAGCACGCTCACCGCGATCGAGCTGATCGCCGTCGTCCTCGTCCCGCCGCTGCTCGGCCGCCGGCTGCTGCGCCGCCGCACGTCGGGCGGCGCGTCGTGACGGCCCCCGTGCTGGAGAAGCCGGCCGCCCCCGCCCCTGGCGTTCCGGAGCCGGCCGGTCCGGCCGGGCGGCCCGCGGTGACGCCGGGGCGGCGATGGTTCCTCCAGGCGGCCTGGGCGGTCAGCCTGCTGGCCGCGCTGGTCCTGGGCTTCGTCGGCTTCCTGTTCACGCTCTCGGACATCCAGGAGCGGCACTACCAGTCCACCGCGCACAAGACCTTCCGGGACCAGCTCGCCCGCGCGGTCGCCCCGACCGGCTCCGCGCCGGACGGCGAACCGGTGGCGCTGCTGGACATCCCGGCGATCGGCCTGCACCAGGCCGTCGTCGTCGAGGGCACCACCGGCCGGGACCTCATGCGCGGGCCCGGCCACCGGCGGGACACCGCGCTGCCCGGCCAGAGCGGGGTGGCGGTGGTCTTCGGCCGCGGGGCCACCTTCGGGGCGCCGTTCGCCGAACTGTCCAAGCTGCGGGTCGGCGACCGGATCGAGACGATCACCGGGCAGGGCACGGCCAGCTACACCGTCAACGCGTACGGCGACGGCGACGCCCCGATCACCGACCCGGCCCGCGACCGGCTCGTCCTGGTCACCGGGGACTCCGACTGGATCCCCGGCTCCACCGTGATGATCGGCGCCCGGCTGGACGGCGACCCCCAGCAGAACCCGGGCGGCCGGCCCGCCACCGTCCCGTACGACAAGGCGCTGGCCGCGGACAAGGGCGCGCTGGCCACGCTGCAGCTGTGGTCGCTCGGCCTGCTCGGCGCGGTGGTCGCCGCCCTGCTGCTGGCCCGGTACTGGCGCCGCTCGACCGCTTACCTGAGCCTCGCACCGGTGGTCGGCGCGGCGCTCTGGGCGGTCTACGAGAACGCCGCCGCCCTGCTGCCCAACCTCTACTGACGCGCGCCCGGAGGACCGTACCGATGATGGATGCACCGATGACCGACCACCCGCCGACCCCGGCCCGGCCGGCCGACGCGCCGCACCCGGCGGCGGACCCGGCCGCCGACACGCTCACCCTGCCGCCCGTCCAGCCGGTGCCGCGGTACGGCACCGGGGCCGGCGGCGGGGCGCTCGCCGCCCTGGAGACCCGGGACGTCTCCGCCTGGTTCGGCTCGCGCAAGGTGCTGGAGCGGGTCTCGCTGGCGATGCCGGCCGGCGAGGTCACCGCGCTGATCGGCCCGTCGGGCTGCGGCAAGTCCACCTACCTGCGGATCCTCAACCGGATGCACGAGATGGTGCGCGGCGCCGCGCTGGCCGGCGAGGTCCTGCTGGACGGCGAGGACGTCTACCACCTCGACCGGCGGCCGGCCGAGGTGCGCCGCCGGATCGGCATGGTGTTCCAGCGGCCCAACCCGTTCCCGGCGATGTCCGTCCAGGACAACGTCGCGAGCGGGCTCAAGCTGGCCGGGATCAAGGTGTCCAAGGAGGAGCGCCGGCACCTCGTGGAGACCAGCCTGCGCCGGGCCGGGCTCTGGGACGAGGTGGCCACCCGGCTGCACACGCCCGGCGGCGCGCTCTCCGGCGGTCAGCAGCAACGCCTGTGCATCGCACGGTCGTTGGCCGTGTCGCCGGACATCCTGCTGATGGACGAGCCGTGCTCGGCGCTCGACCCGACCTCCACCCGGCGGGTCGAGGAGACCATCGCCGAGCTGCGCGGGCGGCTCACCATCGTGATCGTCACCCACAACATGCAGCAGGCCCAGCGGGTCTCGCAGACCTGCGCGTTCTTCCTGGCCACCCACGACACCCCGGGCCGGATCGTCGAGGCCGGGCCGACCGAGCAGGTCTTCGGCAGCCCGCGCGACCGGCGCACCTCGGACTACGTCAACGGCCGCTTCGGCTGAGGGAGCCCGAGGATCCGCTCCAGCACCGCCGCGACGCCGTCCTGCTCGTTGCTCACGGTGTGCAGCGCCACCGCCGCCAGCACCTGCGGGTGCGCGTTGGCGACGGCGTACGCGGTGCCGGCCCAGTCCAGCATCTCCAGGTCGTTCGGCATGTCGCCGAAGGCGACCACCTCGGTGCGGTCGATGCCGTGCCCGGCGCACCAGCGGGCCAGCGTGCTGGCCTTGGTGACGCCGGGCGCGCTGATCTCCAGCAGCGGGATCGGCGCGGAGCGGGTGATCTCGGCCAGGTGCCCGGCGGCCTCGCGGGCCTCGCCCAGCAGCTTGTCCGGGTCGAGGTCCGGGTGCTTGGCCAGCAGCTTGAACAGGCCGCGCACCGGCCCGTCCGGCCCCAGCAGCAGCTCGGCCGGGCCGATCGGGTGGTCCACGTCCTCGCCCCACATCGGCACCTCGTACCCGGGCTCGCGGGCGAACCCGGCCGGGTACTCGAAGGCGAAGGACGTGCCGGGCAGCTTGGCGCGCAGGATCTCGACCACGGCCAGCGCGGTCTCCTCCGGCAGCGGGAAGGACTCCAGCAGCTCGCCGCGCCGCACGTCGACGACCGCGCCGCCGTTGGAGCAGATCGCCACCCCGTGCCCGCCGATGTGCGGGCTGACCTGCTGCATCCAGCGCGGCGGGCGCCCGGTCACGAACACCACCCGCACCCCGGCCGCCTCGGCCGCGGCGAGGGCGGCGGCGGTGCGGTCGGTGACGGTGCCGCCGCTGCACAGCAGGGTGCCGTCCAGGTCGGTGGCGATCAGGCGGGGGGCGCGGGGTTCGGTCACCGGTCCATCTTCGCCCATCGGCGGGGTGCCGGTCATCGGCGGGACCGCCACCCGTCCTCCGACCCCGGTCGGCCTTCTTTCGGCCCCGGAAGCGCCGTTTCCGGCCGATTCGCCCGGGGCGGGGGTGTCCGGCTTCCGCCCTCCGGGCAGGACCCGCATGGCCGAGCAGACCGCCTCCCCGTCGGCAGGAAGAGCCATGCCCACTCGCCAGCTCCGGGACGAGACGCTCCCGACCGCCCCTCCCGCGGCCCGCGCCGCGCCGCGCGAGCCCGTCCTCCTCGGCGACGTGCTGTTCCACGCCCTCGCCGAGATCGCCCGCCGGGGAGCCCCGGACGGGCCCGCCGGGCCGGAGCCGAAGCTCCCCGCCCAGCGCACCCGTCCGCACCCGTGATCCGGCCGTCGGTCCCCTGAGCCGCTAGCCCTCGCCGAGCTGGGCGAGGCCCTCGGCGGCGATCTCCTCGAAGACGGCGAGGTCGTTCTCGAAGATCGAGCCCGGCACCGGCCAGTGGATCACCAGCTCGGTGATGCCCAGCTCGCGGTAGGTGCCCGCCCAGTCGACGAAGGCGCCCAGCGACTGCAGGGGCTTCTCCGCCGTCGAGCCCTGGAGCAGCACCTTCTCCAGTGTCGCGACGTCCCGGCCGGCGGCCTCGCAGGCCGTGGTGAGCTTCGCGATCTGCCGCGCGATGACCTCGGGCGCCTGCTCCACCGGCACGTCCGCCGGCCCGCGCGGGTCGCCGTACGTGACCCAGCCCTGCCCGTGCTCGGCGGCCAGCCTCAGCCCGCGGGGGCCGGTCGCGGCCACGTAGAACGGGACGCGCGGCGTCTGCACGCAGCCGGGGATGTTCCGCGCCTCGACGGCCGAGTAGTACGTGCCGGCCTCGGTCGTGGCGTCCTCGCGCAGCAGCTTGTCCAGCAGCGGCAGGAACTCGCCGAAGCGGTCCGCCCGCTCCTTCGGCGACCACGCCTCCTGGCCCATCGCCGTCGCGTCGTAGCCGACGCCGCCGGCGCCGATGCCGAGCGTCAGCCGCCCGCCGGACACGTCGTCCAGCGTGATCAGCTCCTTGGCCAGCGTCACCGGGTGCCGGAAGTTCGGCGAGGTGACGAGGGTGCCGAGGCGCAGCCGCTCGGTGGCCGTCGCGGCCGCGGTCAGGGTCGGGACGGACCCGAACCACGGCTCGTCCCGGAACGACCGCCAGGAGAGGTGGTCGTACGTGTACGCGGCGTGGAAACCGAGCTCCTCGGCCCGCCGCCAGATCTTCTGCCCCTCGCCCCACCGGTGGATGGGGAGGATCACGGTGCTCAGTCGCATGGGTCCGACCCTACGTCGCCCGTGCGCCGGTGTCCGGTGGCGCAGGGGGCGCCCAGGGGCGCGGGGGTGCAGGTGCGGGTGTGCGTGGAGCGACGGTGGGAGGCGCTAGTCTGTCGGCCGCACCGATAACCTGATCATGCGTCACACGGGGGTTAGTCGTCATGCTCGTTTCCAGGAAACTGCTCTCCGCCGCCCTGGTTGCCACGGCCGCGTTCGGCCTGGCCGCCTGCGGCCCGGACAACTCGTCCGACCAGGCCGGCGGCGGCTCCAGCACCGCCGCCGCCGCGCCCACCGGCGCGCCCGCCACCGCCGCGCCCACCGCCGCGCCCACCGGTGCGGCCACCGGCGCCGCCTCGCCGACCGGGAAGGCCAAGCCCACCGGCAAGCCGTCCGCCGGCGCGACCGACGCAGGCCCGGAGGGCATCTGCACCCACGACCCGCTGCCGGCCGGGCAGAAGTGGATCGTCCCGGTGAAGGGCACCAACGGGACCACCCTGGTCTACAAGGACACCAAGGACGCCTGCGGGGTCGACGACGTCGCCCTCGAACCGACCGGGCCCGACAAGACCGCGCAGTTCGCGCCCGCCTTCAAGGCCCAGCTGCGGTCGGTGGTGAAGCCGCCGATGGACGCCAACGCGGAGACCCTCGCCAAGCACGTCAACGAGTGCATCGCGACGCCGGGCAGCGACAAGGGCGTCTACCCCTGCCAGAACAACGTCTTCAAGGTGACGCTCGACGCCTCCGGCAAGGTCGTCGAGATGTGGGAGAAGGCGGTTTCCTGAGGCGCGGCCGCCCGCGCCGGTAGCGGGTGGCGCAGGGCGAACGGGGCGGATCGGCGGTCGACGCCGGTCCGCCCATTGCGTTTGGATCACGGCGTGCCCGATTCATCGGGAATTGGGAGGGAACGTGGTGATGATTTTGTTGGCGGATTTCTCACCGGCCTCTCATACTTCCTGCTGAGACGCGTGCCGGACGGTCCGGAGAGCCGCTGGGGGGCGGTGTGCGAGGGGCCCGCGCGCGACATTCCACGTTTCCCTGGGGGAGTTCCTTGTCCGCGCCCGAAAACGAGCACCCCGCAGAGCAGCCGGTAGCTGCTCAACCTGCTGTTCCCGGTGCCGAGTTGCCCGCCGCGCCGATGGCCGAGCCGATTGCCTCGCCGATGGCCGAGCTGACGGCCGAGCCGATGGCCGAGCCCGTCGTCGGGGCGCCCGCCGAGGCGCCCGCGCGCCGACTGCCGCGCGCCGTCGGCATCGCGCTCGCCACCGCCGGGCTGCTCGCCGTCACGGCGACCAGCGCCGCCGTGACCGTCGCGGTCGGCAAGCCGGACGCCCGCCCGGCCGCCGCCGCACCCGCGCCGACGGCCGCCGCGTCCGCGTCCGGGACGGCCTCCGCGAGTCCGACGCCCACCGCCGTGCCGCTTCCGACGCCGACCGCCGTCCCGACCACGCCCAAGCCGGCCAGCACCGTCAAGGGCGCCGTCAGCGGCGGCAGGCACGACGGCGATCTGCGCTACTTCCTGCTCCCGATCCCCGACGGCGGCGAGTCGTACGGGCCCGTGGACGGGGCGAAGCTGAGCGACGACGACGTCGCCGAACTGTTCGGCAAGCAGGACGGGATCATGGGCATCCTCGGCTCGTACGGGTACAAGGAGGGCGCCACCCGGATGTACCGCACCGCCGACGGCAAGGCCGAAGTCACCGTCACCCTCCTGCACTTCGGCTCCACCGCGATGGCGACCGAGTTCGTCAAGGGCTACACCGTCAAGTCGCAGGACCCGATCGACATCGACGGCGACCCGAACGCCCACGGCTACGTCCACAAGCCCAAGCAGCAGGCCTACACCGGCTCGATGACCGGCATCTCCAGCCAGGGCGACGTCCAGTACACGATCGACGTCGAGGTGAAGGGGACGCCGGACAAGGCGCTGCTCAGCGAGCTGATGAAGCGGCAGCGCGAGTGGCTCGCCTCCGGCGGCTGAGCCCGTACCGCCGCCCGCCCGCCGTCGTCCTTCCTTCTCCTGGAGCCACTTCGTGACCACCGAACCCGTGGAGCCGTCGCCCGGCGACGCTCCTCCGCAGCCCGCGGCCCCCGCCGCGCCGCCTGCCCCGCCGGTGCCGCCGCAGCCCGTCGCCGCGTCGGACGCCATCGCTCCCGAGGCCGTCGCTCCCGACGCCGTCGTGACCGGGCCGCCCGGTGCCTTCGTGCCCGACCTCCTGGCCGTCGGTCCCGAGCCCGCGCCGCGCGTCCCGCGCCGGCCCCGGCCGGTGCTGCTGGCCGTGTGCGGCCTGGTGCTCGGCGTCCTCGGCGGTGGCGGCGTGGGCTACGCCATCCAGGCGCAGCGCCCGCCGACGCCGCTCCCGCCGCTGCAGGTCGCACTGCCGTCCTACCCGGCCGCGACGGTCGACCCGACCGCCTTCGCCGCCGAGCAGCCGCAGCCGCTCGCCATCGACGGCGACCTGCGCAAGCTCCTCCTCACCGCGCCGGAGGGCAGCAAGCCCTGGGGCGAGAACCCGGACAAGCCCTCCTGGGTGTCGGCCGGCGACCTCGCCGAGCACACCGGCGACGCGGTCCGCGAGTTCAAGGACCTGAACTCGCGCGGTTTCCGGCGCGCGGTGGAGGTCGACTGGCAGAAGGACGACGTCAAGTACCGCGTGTCGTTGATCCAGTACGCGCCCGAGCACGCCGGCGAGGCGAAGTCGCGCGCCACCGTCTTTCGCACGCAGCCCTTCGAGAAGGGCGCCAACGGCGGTTACAAGGTGTTCGACCAGCCCAATTACTGGTCGGACAGCAAGGATCCGTACTACTACGGCCACGCCGTGGCCCAGCGCGGCACCGTCGTGATGGAGGTCGAGATCTTCGGTGCCAAGCCGGTGACGTCGAACGCCGTGGAGGACCTCGCCAAGCAGCAGTGGGAGCGGCTGATATGAGCGACAGCACCGTGACCGGGGCTGAGACCCCCGAGCAGCCGCACACCATCCCCGTGCAGCCCGCCGCCGAGCAGCTCGCCCCGGAACAGCAGCCCGCCGCCGGGCGGTTCGCGCCCGGGCCGTTCACGCCCGAGCAGCCGGCCCCCGTCGCCCCGCGCCCCCGCCCGGCCTCCGGCCGCCTGTTGCGCGCGGGTGCCGCCACGGTCGCCGCGGCGCTGGTCGGCGTGGTCATCGGCATCGGCATCATCAAGACGCAGTACGACGACCCCGCCCCGGTCGCCGCCGGCCCGTCCGCCGCGCCGGCGCCGACCGCGACCGCCACGCCGTTCGGCGCCAGGTCCAACGGCAACCACTTCGGTTCGCTGCGCGACCTGCTGCTGCCCGTCCCGGCCGGTTTCGAACTCGGCCCGGACGAGGGCGGCTACGGCAACGACGACGAGATCGGCGCCGAGCGGCTCAGCGCCGAACTGGACGAGGAGCTCCAGCAGATCCCCAAGGACAAGCGGGACAAGCTCCGCGCCTACTGGGAGGGCCTGCACGTCAAGGCCACCGGTGTGCGGACGTACCGGGCCCAGGGCGACGACCTGGTGGCCGGCCTGAAGCTGCGCCAGTTCAACCAGCAGGAGGTGCAGAAGCTCAACGAGTACACGGCGGTCTTCAGCGACACCGGCCTGTTCCGGCTCGGCCCGGAGATCCCCGGCCACCCGGAGGCGCACTGCTACCTGATGCCGGCGCCGCCGTCCGCCCCGCTCGACTACCTGGAGTGCTCGGCCGCCGAGGGCGACCTCCTCGTGGTCATGAACGTCGAGGGCGTCGCGCCGCTGCCCAAGGACAAGATCGTCGCCCTCTTCACCGCGCAGCTCGACCGCCTCGCCCGCCCGGGAGCGTCCGTATGACCGACCACGTCACCTCGCAGGACCCCGCGGGCACCCCCGTCCCCCCGCCCGCGCCGACCGCTCCGCCCGCGCCCGTGCCGACCGCTCCGCCCGCGCCCGTGCCGACCGCTCCGCCCGCGCCCGTGCCGACCGCCCCGCCCGAGCCCGCGGCGCCGGCCGGCCCGGCGCTCTCCGAGGTGGAGCTGGTGCCGCCCCCGCCGGCCGCGCCCGAGACGCCCGAGAAGCGCGAGGCCCGCCTCGCCCGCCGGACCCGCCGCCGCAAGGCGGTGGTGCGCTGGGCCGCCGCCACCCTGGTGTGCGCGCTCGCCGGCACCGGGACGGCGATGGCCCTGACCGTTCCCGAGCGCACGGACATCCCGGGCCTGGCGACCAAGAGCGACGGCCGCTACACCTTCCCCGCGCTCGCGTTGCCGCCGCAGCCCCCGGCGAAGGGCCCGTCGGTGCGCAAGGAGCCGCACCGCGCGGACCTCCGCAACCTCGTGCTGCCCGCGCCCAAGGAGGCCGGCGGTCCGCTCGGGCTGGTCGTCTTCCCGAGCCCGACCGCGACGCCCTCGGCGTCCGGCTCGGCGAGCCCGTCCGCCACCGCGTCCGCGAGCCCGTCCGCGAGCGGGTCCCCGTCCGGGACGGCGAGCCCGGCGGCCTCCGCCAAGGCCAGCGCGGCCACCGCCGACTGGGCCCCCTGCGACGCCGTCCTCGACGAGCAGCAGAACCCGGACGACCTGCGCGCCCTGCTGCTGCAGAACGCGTGCCGCGCGGCCGCCGTCCGGGAGTGGACGGCCTCCGACGGCACCCGCACCCAGATCCGGCTGCTGCGCTTCGGCTCCTCCTTCGAGGGCGGGGAGGTCTTCTCGGCCCTGCGCGCGAACAGCCTGCCGAAGGCCCTGCCCGGGGCGAAGGCCGGCTCGCACGACGGCTGGGACGCCCTCCCGAACGTCGACCTCGCGGTCAAGGAGTCCTCGGTGCAGGGCGCCAAGGGCGACCCGACGGCCCGCGTGGCGTACCTCGGGGCGAGCAACGTCCTCGCCGTCATCACGATGACCAACCCGAAGGGCGTGCCGGTCGCGCCGTTCCGCCAGGTGGCCACCCTGCAGTCCGACCTGCTGAACTGACGGAACGTCATGCGAACGCCGGGCCGACCGCGTCACGACCGGTCGGCCCGGCCGCTTCCGTCCGACCCCTAGGGGAGAGCCCGCCGGCGTCATACCGCAGCATCATCCGCGGTTCGTCATTCCAGCTCATGGTCCTTGCGGCGCGGGCCCGTTACGTTGGGGGCGTGTCCACTCCTGTCATCAAGACGGACGACCTCTCCAAGAGGTTCCCCCGGGTAACGGCGCTCGACCGGCTCACCGTCGAGGTGCACCCGGGGGTCGTCGGCCTGGTCGGCGCCAACGGGGCGGGCAAGTCCACCCTCATCAAGATCCTGCTCGGGCTCGCCCCGGCGACCTCCGGCACCGGCCGGGTCCTCGGCCTGGACATCGCCACCCAGGGCCCGGAGATCCGCGAGCGCGTCGGCTACATGCCGGAGCACGACTGCCTGCCGCCCGACGTGTCGGCCACCGAGTTCGTGGTGCACATGGCCCGGATGGCCGGACTGCCCGCCGCCGCGGCCCGCGAGCGCACCGCGGACACCCTCCGCCACGTCGGCCTGTACGAGGAGCGCTACCGCCCGATGGGCGGCTACTCGACCGGCATGAAGCAGCGGGTCAAGCTGGCCCAGGCACTCGTGCACGACCCGAAGCTGGTGCTGCTGGACGAGCCGACCAACGGCCTCGACCCGGCCGGCCGGGACGAGATGCTGGCACTGATCCGCCGCGTCCACCGGGACTTCGGCATCTCGGTGCTGGTCACCACCCACCTGCTCGGCGAGCTGGAGCGCACCTGCGACCACCTGGTCGTCATCGACGGTGGCAAGCTGCTGCGCTCCTCCTCCACCGCCTCCTTCACCGAGGCGACGGCCCTGCTCGCGCTCGAAGTCACCGACCACCCGGATGACCTGGTGCGCGACCCCGGCGCCGCCGTCCTCGAACGCCTCACCGCCGCGGGCCTGTCCGCCACCCCGGACGGCTCGCACGTGCTCCTCGTCCGGCTGGCCGGCGACGACACCTACGACACCATCCGCGACACCGTCGCGGACCTCGGCCTCGGCCTGGTCCGGCTGGAACAGCGCCGGCACCGGGTCGCCGAACTCTTCACGGACGAGTCCAAGGGAGGTCCGGACGATGCCTCCTGAGAGCAGGCCCGCCGACGCCGGCGTCATCCACGACATCGGCTACCGCGGCTACGCCGGCCCCCGCCTCGGCCGGGCCTACGCGACCCGCTCGCTGTTCACCCAGAGCCTGCGCGCCGCGTACGGCCTCGGGCGCTCCGGCAAGTCCAAGGTGCTGCCGATGCTGGTGCTCGGCGTGCTCACCGTGCCCGCCGTCATCATGGTCGCGATCGCGCTGTTCACCAACGCCGCGCAGCTGCCGCTGGACTACCCGCGCTACCTGTCGGCCTTCGGCCTGATCGTCTCGATCTTCCTGGCCTCGCAGACGCCGGTGCTCCTCTCCCGGGACCTCAGGTACCACACCGTCCCGCTGTACTTCTCCCGCCCGATCACCCGCGGCGACTACGTGCGGGCCAAGTTCGCGGCGATGTTCTGCGCCCAGTTCCTGCTGATGGCGGCACCCCTGGTGGTGCTCTACGTCGGCGCGCTGCTGGGCCGGCTGGACTTCGCGCACAACACCGAGCACTTCCTGATCGGCCTGGTGGCCGCCGTGCTGTACGCGCTCGTGCCGACCTCGGTCGCGCTGGTGATCGCCGCCGCCACCCCGCGCCGCGGCTTCGGGGTGGCCGGGATCATGGGCTACCTCGCGGTCAGCTCGGTGGTCGTGGCGATCCTGACCCGGATCGGCACCGGCTTCGAGGTCACCGTCCCGGACTCCGCCCAGTGGGCCGCGCTGCTGTCGCCGAACGACCTGGTGGAGAGCCTGACCAACCAGCTCTTCGACGTCGGCGGCTCGGTCGGCCGGATGCACGCCCCCGGGGCGCTCGGCGCCGCCGTGTTCCTCGTCGTCGCCGCCGGGATGGCGGCCGGGGCGTACGGGCTGCTGCTGCGCCGCTACCGCAGCGTCTGATCCACCCGCGGCGTCCGACGACCGCAGAGCCCAGGAGGGGCACGCAATGGCCACCATCACCATCGACAAGGTCTCGCGCTGGTTCGGCAACGTGGTCGCCGTCAACGACATCAGCATGGCCATCGGCCCGGGGATCACCGGTCTGCTTGGCCCGAACGGCGCGGGCAAGTCCACCCTCATCCACATGATGAGCGGCTTCCTCTCGCCCTCCACCGGCACGGTCACCCTGGACGGCTCGCCGATCTGGCGCAACCAGGAGGTGTACCGGAAGATCGGGCTGGTCCCCGAGCGGGAGTCGATGTACGACTACCTGACCGGCTGGGAGTTCGTGCTGGCCAACGCCGAGCTGCACGGCCTGCCCGATCCGGGCGCCGCCGCCCGCCGCGCCCTCGGCCTGGTCGAGATGGAGTACGCCCAGGACCGCAGGACCGGCACCTACTCCAAGGGCATGAAGCAGCGGGTCAAGATGGCCTCCGCGCTCGTCCACGACCCGGCCGTGCTGCTGCTCGACGAGCCGTTCAACGGCATGGACCCGCGCCAGCGGCTCCAGCTGATGGACCTGCTGCGCCGGTTCGGCGCGGACGGCCGGACCGTCCTGTTCTCCTCGCACATCCTGGAGGAGGTCGAGCAGCTCGCCCGGCACATCGAGGTCGTGGTGGCCGGCCGGCACGCCGCCTCGGGCGACTTCCGCCGGATCCGCCGCCTGATGACCGACCGCCCGCACCGCTACCTGGTCCGCTCCAGCGACGACCGCCGGCTGGCCGCCGCCCTGATCGCCGACGGCTCCACCGCGGGCATCGAGGTGGACGAGCGCGAACGGGCCCTGCGGATCCAGGCGGTGAACTTCCAGGGCTTCACGACGCTGCTGCCCCGGGTCGCCCGGCAGGCCGGCATCACCCTGTACACCGTCGCCCCGGCGGACGAGTCGCTGGAGAGCGTGTTCTCCTACCTCGTCTCCGCCTGACCTCAGCACGCCATCGGGAAAGGCCGACCATGAATCCGACCGTCGCCAGGCTGACGCTGCGCGGCCTGCTGGGCCGCCGCCGCGGCGCCCTGCTGCTGGTGGTCCCCGCCCTGCTGCTGCTCGTCTCGGCGCTCGCGAGCGGGTCCAGCGGGGACGGGCACGACCTGACCGTCAAGATCCTCGGCCAGCTCGGCCTCGGCACCCTGGTGCCGATCCTCGGCCTGGTCGTCGGCACCGGCGTGATCGCCACCGAGATCGACGACGGCTCGATCGTCTACCTGCTCGCCAAGCCGCTGCCGCGCTGGGAGATCGTCACCACCAAGCTGTTCGTCGCGATCGGCACCACGTGGGTGTTCGCCGCCGTCCCGACCATGCTCGCGGGCTTGATGCTGTACGGCACGAAGGACGGCGTCACGCTCGGCTACACCGTCGCGGCGCTGGTCGCGGGGGCCGCGTACAGCGCGATCTTCCTGCTGCTCGGCGTCGTCACCCGGCACGCGGTGGTCGTCGGACTCGGCTACGCGCTGGTGTGGGAGTCGCTGGTCGGCAACTTCGTGGCGGGCGCCCGCACGCTGAGCGTCCAGCAGTGGGCCCGGTCGGTCGCCGAGACGGTGGCGGGGGACACCGCGATCGGCGCGGACGTCTCCTTCGGGGTGGCCGTGCCGCTGCTGCTGGTGGTCACCGTCGCCGCGACCGTGCTGGCCGCGGTGCGGCTGGCCGGGCTGACCCTGGCCGGCGAGGACTGAGCCGGCCGGGGCCCGGCCCGTACGTCCAAACGGGTGGTCAGAGCGTCCGGTTGCGGCCCGCGCCCCAGCCGGCCGCGCCGACCACGGCGACCAGGACGAGCATCAGTGCGAGCGTCGCGCTCCACCCGCCGGTCAGCTGGTGCAGCGCACCCGCGCCGACCGGACCGGCCGCCGCGACGAGGTAGCCGATCGCCTGGGACATGCCGCCGAGCTGGGCGGCGCCGGCCGCGCTGCCGGTCCGCAGCACGATGAACGCCAGGCCCAGGCCGAGCGAACCGCCCTGCGCGACACCGAGGATCGCCGCCGCGACCCAGGCACCCGACACCGGCGCGACCAGCAGCACGGCGATGCCGAGGCCGTTCAGCCCGGCCATGGCCACCGCGAGGGCGCGCTGGCTGGTCATCCGGCCGGCGATCAGCGGCACCAGGAAGGCGCCGACCACCTGCAGCAGGTTGGAGAAGGCGAAGACCAGGCCGGCCTGGCCGCGGTCCATCCCGTGCTCGGCCAGGATGGTCGGCATCCACGCCACCAGGGTGTAGACCAGCAGCGACGAGATGCCCATGAACAGGCTGATCTGCCAGGCCAGTCCGGACCGCCAGATGCCCTCGATCGGCTTGCTCGCGCCGGCCCGTCCGGCGGCCGGGGCCGCGCCGGCCGCCGCCCGCTCGTCGCGCGAGCGCAGCACCTGCGGCAGCCAGGCCACCGCCGCCACCAGCGCGAGCACCGACCAGGCGCCCAGCGAGGCCTCCCAGCCGCCGCCCAGCGCGTGCTCCAGCGGCACCGAGAGCCCGGCCGCGAGGGTCGCGCCGACCAGCATCGTGGTCGAGTAGACGCCGGTCATCGCCGCCGCCCGCTCCGGGAACTCCCGCTTGACCAGGCCCGGCATGGAGACGTTCAGCACCGCGATCGCCACGCCGATGACCACGCAGCCCGCGTACAGCGCCACCACCGAGGGCAGCACCCGCAGCAGCACGCCCGCGCCGAGCACCAGCACCGCGCCGAGCACGACGCGCTCGGTGCCGAAGCGCCGGGTCAGCCGGGGGGTGAGCGGCGCGCCGACGCCCTGGAACAGCACCGGCACGGTGGTGATCAGGCCGCTCGCGGTCGTGGACAGCCCGAAGGTGCGCTGGATCTCGCCGACCATCGGGGAGATCGCCGCGAGGCAGGCGCGCATGTTCAGCGCGACCAGCAGGATGCCGGTCAGCAGCAGGGCCGGGTGGGCCAGCCGGGACCGGACGGGGAGCGGGGCGGAGGAGGTGACAACCGGCTGCTGGGCACGGGTGACGGCCATGGGGGTGCTGTTCTTTCGGGGGGGGAGAGAGAGACGGTGCGGACGGCGGAAGGGCGCGTGGGCCCTGCCCCCGGCCTTACTTCCGGGCCGCGATGGCCGCGATGAGCTGCTCGACGGCCGCGATCGGCTCGGCGAGCAGCGCCCGACACGCCGCCTCGGCGCGGTCCGGGTCGCCGCTCTCGATCGCGTCCACCAGGGCCGCGTGGGTGGCGACGACCACCTCGGGCATGTCGTGGTCGCCGAAGGCCGTCCGCATCGACTCGCGCACCGAGGCGCCGAAGTAGCGGTAGACCTCGGCCAGCGCGGGGTTGTGCGCGGCCTCCACGACGGCGGTGTGGAACTCCAGGTCGTGCTCGACGGTGGCCTCGCGGCCGGTCCGCTCCGGGCTCGCCGCGATCACCTCGGCCTCGCGGGCCAGCGCGGCCCGCATCCGGGCGATGTCCTCGGGGGTGTGCCGCAGGGCCGCCAGGCGCGCGCCCTCGGTCTCCAGCGCCGCGCGGACCTCCAGGACGTCCCGGATGCCCGAGCGCTGGACACCGCGCAGGACGGCCGCCGGGTCGCTGGTGCTGCGGACGAAGGTGCCCTCGCCCTGCCGGGAGACCAGCATGCCGGCGTGCACCAGCACCCGGATCGCCTCCCGGACGGTGTTGCGGCCGACCTGCAGCCGCTCGGCGAGCTCGTGCTCGGTGGGGATCTTCGAACCCACCGGCCAGGCGCCGCCCGCGAGTTGCTCGCGCAGCTGGTCGATGGCGGTGTCCACGAGGGAGCGCCGTCCGGCCGCCTGCAGGCTGTTGCCGTCGCTGGTCATGCCGGTGCTCCCTCCGCTGCTCTTCACCATCGGTCGTCGGTCATCCTACAACCGCTTGCCCGGTCATCCTACAACTGGGGGTGAAGGTTCGGCGACGGGTCCGGGACGGGGAAGGCCCCGGCCGCTCAGCGGGCCGGGTAGAGGCGCTCCAGGACGACGGCCACGCCGTCCTCGTCGTTGCTCGCGGTGACCTCGTCGGCCACGGCCAGGAGCTCCTCGTGGGCGTTGGCCATCGCGACGCCGTGCGCGGCCCAGCCGAACATCGGCACGTCGTTGGGCATGTCGCCGAAGGCGATGGTGTCGGCGGCGCGCACCCCGAGGCGGCGGGCGGCGACGGCCAGCCCGGTGGCCTTGGACAGGCCGAGCGGCAGCAGCTCGACCACGCCGGCGCCGGCCATGACGACGCCGACCAGGTCCCCGGCGACGCGGCGGGCGGCCTCGGCGAGGGCGTCGTCGGTCAGGCCGGGGTGCTGGATGTAGAGCTTGCTGATCGGGGTGGTGAGCAGTTCGTCCCGCTCGACCCGGACCACCGGCAGGTCGGAGCCGATCAGCAGCTCGTAGCCGGGCCCGGCGAGGACCTGGCCGTCCAGCCCGTCCTGGTTGGCGGCCACCGCCAGCGGGCCGGTCTCGGCCTCGATCTTGGTGATGGCGACCGCGGCGAGCCGGCGGTCCAGGGTGAGCGAGGTGAGCAGCTTGTGCGCGCCGGCGTCGTAGACCTGGGCGCCCTGGCCGCAGACCGCTATCCCGGTGTAGCCGATCTCGTCGAACACCGGCCGGGCCCAGACGGCGGAGCGGCCGGTGACGACGATGTGCAGCGCGCCCGCGCCGGTGGCCGTGGCCAGGGCGGCGCGGGTGCGCGCGGAGACGGTCTCCTCGCCGGTCAGCAGGGTGCCGTCGAGGTCGGTGGCGACCAGCCGGAAGGGCAGGCCGCCACCGCGCGGGGCGTCGTCGCCGAGGGAGACGGGGCTGGGGCTGGTGGTGCTCATGGGCCGTGCGTCTCCCGGGAGTTGCTGGTGGTGCGGGCTACTTGGCGACCGGTTCGAGGACGGTGCGCCCACCGAGGAACGGCCGCAGCGCCTCCGGCACGACCACCGAGCCGTCGGCCTGCTGGTGGTTCTCCAGGATCGCCACGATGGTGCGCGGGACGGCGACCAGCGTGCCGTTCAGGGTGGCGAGCGGGCGGGTCTTGCCCTCCTCGCGCATCCGGATGGCCAGTCGGCGGGACTGGTACTCGGTGGTGTTGGAGGTCGAGGTGACCTCGCGGTACTTGCCCTGGGTGGGGATCCAGGCCTCGATGTCGAACTTGCGGGCCGCCGAGGCGCCGAGGTCGCCGGAGGCGACATCGATCACCCGGTAGGGCAGCTCCAGCGCGTTGAGGAAGTCCTTCTCCCACTGGAGCAGGCGGCGGTGCTCGTTCTCGGCGTCCTCGGGAGTGGTGTAGACGAACATCTCCACCTTCTCGAACTGGTGGACGCGGATGATGCCGCGGGTGTCCTTGCCGTAGGTGCCGGCCTCGCGGCGGAAGCAGGACGAGTAGCCGGCGTAGCGCAGCGGCAGCTTCTCGGCCTCGATGATCTCGTCCATGTGGTACGCCGCGAGCGGGACCTCGCTGGTGCCGACGAGGTAACGGTCCTCCTCCTTGAGGTGGTACACGTTCTCGGCGGCCTGGCCCAGGAAGCCGGTGCCGTCCATGGCGGCCGGGCGGACCAGGGTCGGGGTGATCATCGGGATGAAGCCGGCCGCGGTCGCCTGCGCGAAGGCCATGTTGACCAGGGCGAGCTCCAGCAGCGCGCCGACGCCGGTCAGGTAGTACGAGCGGGCACCGGCGACCTTGGCGCCGCGCTCGGTGTCGATCGCGCCCAGGATCTGGCCGAGCTCGACGTGGTCGCGGGGCTCGAAGCCCTCGGCGGCGAAGTCGCGCGGGGTGCCGATCTCCTCCAGGGTGACGAAGTCCTCCTCGCCGCCGACCGGGGCGGCCGGGTCGATGAGGTTCGCCAGCGAGCGGAGCAGGCGGTCGGCCTCCTCCTTGGCGGCGCCCTGTTCGGCGTCCGCGGCCTTGACCTCGGCGGCCAGGTCCTTGGTGCGCTGCAGCAGGGCGGCCTTCTCGTCGCCCTTGGCCTGGGCGACCTGCTTGCCCAGCAGTCGCTGCTCGCTGCGCAGTTCGTCGAAACGGGTGCCCGAGGACCGGCGCCGCTCGTCGGCGGAGAGGAGGGCGTCGACCAGGTCGACGTCCTCGCCACGGACGCGCTGCGAGGCGCGCACTCGGTCAGGGTCCTCACGGAGCAGGCGAAGGTCAATCACGCGCCCAAGCCTACCGGGCGGGGGCTCGTCCACCGGTACCGGTTTTCCCCTGGGGATAACTCGGTTCCGCCTGTGGATAACTCCTGTGGGGAACCCGTCGGACGTGAGTTATCCACAGGCGTGGGGCCGAGGCTGTGGATCCTTGTGGAACGCAGCCCTCCGGGCGGTCGAACCAAGGAATTGAGGTTTCAAACCTCATTCGACCTTCTCGGGCGAGGGAATTGAAGCACTGGAACGGGTGATTTGCTGGCAGGCGGGTGACTCTGGTCCGATTAGTCAACTCTGCGAAGCAAACCGATGATCTGACCGTTCTGCGCAGTGGCTATACCGGTTTGTCGACTCATCCCCAGGCCTGTGGATAACTTTCGGCTGTGGATAGCGGGTGGCCCTGTGGACAGCGGGTTCCGGGTCCGGACGCGCCTGTGGACGACGGGTGCGGTCACCCGCCCCGTCCGGAGGGTCCGGGCGAAAACGGTCGGAAAAGGTCAGAAAGACAAAGGGTGTCGCTCAGATGTCGCCGCGGCCGTCGAGGGCGCGCGAGAGCCAGTCGGCCGCCGCCGCGAAATCCTCGTCCGAGGTCCCGGGCCGCCGGTGCGAGGACTCCTGCCGGTCGGCGCGGGGATAGGAGCCGAGGAAACGCACCTGCGGGCAGATCCGCTTGAGGCCCATCAGCGCCTCGCCCACCCGCCGCTCGGACAGGTGGCCCTCGCAGTCGATGAGGAAGCAGTAGCTGCCCAGCCCCTCGCCGGTCGGCCGGGACTCGATCCGCATCAGGTTGATCCCGCGCACCGCGAACTCCTGGAGCAGCTCCAGCAGCGCACCGGGGTGGTCGTCCGGCAGCCAGGCCACCATCGAGGTCTTGTCCGCCCCGGTCGGCGACGAGACCCGCCCCGGCTTGCCGACCAGGACGAACCGGGTGGTCGCGTTCTGCGCGTCGGCGATCTCCTTGACCAGCGGGTCCAGCCCGTAGATCGGCGCCGCGAACTCGCCCGCGAACGCGCCGTCGTAGCGGCCCTCGGCCACCAGCCGGGCGCCGTCCGCGTTGGACGCGGCCGCCTCCCACCGCGCGTCCGGCAGGTTGGCCGCCATCCAGCGCCGCACCTGCGGCTGGGCCACCGGGTGGCTGGTGACGGTCTTGACCTCCGACAGCTCCGTGCCGGGGCGCACCAGCAGCGCGAAGGAGATCGGCAGCAGCACCTCACGGTAGATCATGAGCGGTGTGCCGGAGGCGAGTTCGTCGCTGGTCGCGGTGACGGCGCCCTCGACGGAGTTCTCGATCGGCACGAAGGCGCCGGAGGCCTCGCCGCCGCGCACCGCGTCCAGCACCAGCGGCACCGAGGCCAGCGGCACCAGCTCCCGGGTCGCCGCCTCGGGCAGGGTGCGCAGGGCCGCCTCGGTGAAGGTGCCCGCCGGGCCGAGGTAGGTGTAGCGGGTGGCCGACATGCCGTCTCCGTCTCGTCAGGTCGAAGTAGCCACCATAGCCACTCCGTTCCCCGCCCAGGAAAGCGTTCCGATGGGCGGGATCCGCCGCCGCCGTCCAGCAGTTCGGCGGTCGCGCCGCCCGGCGCCGGCGGCGGGCGGTGGGTTCAGGCGTCCAGCAGCTGCTGCCCCACGTACCCGCCCTGCGGGGCGCCGGGCGGCACGACGTACAGGCCGCTCGCCTCGTGCCGCAGGAAGCGGGAGAGGCCGTCGCCGCGGGACAGTTTGCGCTGCACCGGGGTGAAGCCCTTGCGCGGGTCGGCCTGGAAGGCGAGGAAGAGCAGTCCGGCGTCCGGCGAACCGTCCGCCAACAGGCCGTCGTGGTACGAGAATCCGCGCCGCAGCATGGCCGCGCCGCCGTTGGAGGCCGGTGCGGCGACCCGGATGTGCGCGTCGGAGGGGATCGCCAGGGCGCCGTCCCCGTCCTGGGCGGACAGGTCCACCGCGGCGTGCTCCCCGGCCCCGGCGGGCGTGCCGAGCGGCGCGCCGTCCGACTTGCGCCGCCCGATCACCCGCTCCTGGCGGTCCACCGGCAGCGCCTCCCAGTGGTCGAGCAGCATCCGGATCCGCCGGAACACCAGGTAGGAGCCGCCGGCCGCCCAGGCCGGCTGGTCGCCCCCGGCGGCGGCGAACACCTTGGCGGCGAAGCCGTCGTCGGCGGGCTTCGGATTGTTGCTGCCGTCGATCTGGCCCATCAGGTTGCGGCCGGTCATCGGGTGCGGGGTGGCGCCCGGGGTGCGGGCGAAGCCGCCGCACTGCCAGCGCAGCGAGGCCGTCCCGGCCGCCTGGCGCTGGAGCACCCGCAGGGCGTGCACGGCCACGAGGGCGTCGTCGGCGCCGATCTGGACGAACAGGTCGCCGTCGCCGCGCGCCGGGTCGAGCGCGTCGCCGGGGAAGGCGGGCAGCGGTTCGAGGGCGGCCGGTCGGTGGTCGGCCAGCCCGGCCTTGTCGAACAGGGCGGCCCCGAAGCCGAAGGTGAGCGTCAGCGAGCAGGGGCCGGCGTCCAGCGCGATCTGGTTCTCGAACTCCTCGGCCGGCTCCCCGGCGGTCAGCCGGGCCGCCGTGCGCGACCAGCGCCGGAGCAGGCCGCGCAGCCCGTCCCGCCCGGCGCCGTCGGCCAGGTCGAAGGCGGCGAGCTGGACCCGGGCCTGCTGCGGTTCGAGGATGCCGGCCTGGTGCTCGCCGAAGAACGGGACCCGGGCCGCGCCGAGCGCCGGGCCGCCGCCCGGCCCGCCGCCGGCGGCCGGGCGCTCCAGGGCCACCGCCCCGGCGACCCCGGCGCCGGTGCCGACGACCAGCCCCGCGCCGGCGGTGCCGAGCAGGGCGCGCCGGGTGAAGCCGGTCCGTGCGGTGGCGCTGCCGGTGGTGCTGTCGGTCATGCTCAGCCGATCTTCAGGGACTTCGTCGGGGTGGTCTGGTCGATGTCGGAGGAGCGGATCTGCACCGACACCACCCACTCCCCGGCCAGCGGCAGCTGCGCGGTGCCGCTCCAGCGGCCGGTGCCCTCGGGGGTCAGCGGCACGGGCAGCGGGCCGAGGTCGCGGTCCGGCAGGGTGAAGGCGAGCTGCACCTCGGGGACGTCCACCGGCTTGCCGTCGGCGCCGTCCAGCGCGAGCTTCACCTCGTTGGAGCCGGTCCCCGCCGGGTTGACGGTCACCGTCGCGGTGCCCTTGGCGTTCGGGGTGCGGCCCTTGGTGTCGTACGGGAGCTTGAGCTCCACGGTGCGGCCCGGCTGGGTCTGCGCGGGAGCGGCCCCGCCGGCCGCCGGCGCCGCGGCGCCCCCGGCCCCGACCTCGCCCGCGACCCGCCCGGGCGGGGAGTTGGTCAGCATCGTGGTGACCACCAGCACGGCCACCGCGACCGCCGCCTCGACCAGCACCGAGCGGCGCAGCCCGGCCCGGGTCGGGGTCAGGCCGCGCGCCCGGCCGGCGCTCGCCACGGCGGCCCGCTGGCGCTCCAGCTGGGCCCGGCGGACCGGGTCCTCGGAGTGCGCCGCGACGGCCACCGGCTCCGGCAGTTCGGCCGGTTCGACCTCGGCGGCCTCGGCCGGGGCCGAGCGCAGCCGGGCCAGCCAGGAGCGGGAGATCCAGGCGACGCCGAGCATCGCGACCACGCAGCCGGTCTTCACCAGCAGCAGCCGCCCGTACTCGGTGCCGGTCAGTGCGCCCCAGCTGCCGAGGCCGCGCCAGGACTGGTAGACGCCGGTGACGACGAGCACCGCGACCGAGCCGAACGCGATCTTGGAGAAGCGATCGACGACCTCCGCGCCGACGCCCTCGCGCAGCGCGACCAGCAGCGAGGCGAGGCCGCCCAGCCAGAACGCCATCGCGATCAGGTGCAGCAGGCCGAGCGGCAGCGCCAGCCAGACCTGGATGCCCACCGAGGCGTGGTCCGCGCCGACCCAGGTCGCCGCGAGGGCGACCGCCAGCACCAGCCCGCCGACGCCGAGCCCGATCCGGGCCTCCCGCTGCGGGCGCCGGGCGGCGCGCCGCTCCAGCTCGCGCAGTTCGGCGGCCTCGGCGTTCTCGGCGGCCCCGGGGGCCCCGGCGCTCGAGTCGTCGCCTCCGTCGCCGTGCTCGTCCTCGCCCTCCGGGCCCGGCTGCCCCAACTGGCCGACCAGCAGCGACAGGAACACCCCGCTCGCCGCGAGCAGCAGCAGCCGGGCGGCCAGCGCGGTGCCGATCCGCTCGTCCAGCGTGGTGCGCACCAGCGACAGGTCGAGGGCCTGCCCGATCCCCGAACCGCGCTCGTAGGGCCCGCGCAGCATCAGCACCGCGACGGTGGACACCAGCAGCGCCACCCAGCCGGTCATCAGCAGCCGCTGCACCGAGCGCCGGGCCACCCCGGCGGGCCAGCAGATCAGCGTGAACGCGGCGGCGCCGGCGAGCAGTGCGAACGCGACGTACGCGACGGTGCGCCCGGTGCCGTACAGCGCGGCGACCACGCCGTCCGCCTTGGCGCCCTGGAGCGCGGTGGCGGACACCGAGGTGTCCGAGGGCGCGCCGATGGAGAAGGTGAACGCGCCGCCGACGGGGTGGGAGTCCTCCGAGACGGCCCGCCAGGCCACCGTGTACGTGCCGTTGGCGAGGCCGGGGTTGAGCCCGACCCGGGCCGTGTCGGTCCTGCCGTCGGCGTGCCCCGGGTTGCCGGTGTCGACCGCCTTGCCGGCCGGGTCGAGCACCCGGACCGAGTCGCCGGAGAGCGACACGCCCTCGCTGAAGGTCAGGGTGACCGCCTGCGGGGCGGTGGCGAGCACCGAGTTCTGGTGCGGGTCGGTGGACTCCAGGGTGGCGTGCGCGGAGGCCGGGACGGCGCCGGCGAGCATCAGCGCGAACAGCGCGCCGAGCAGGCCGAGCAGGCCGGCGATGCGGCGGGGGGCGGTGCGCGGGGCTGCGATCCGGCGGTGCGAGGCCTTCTCCATGCTGGCGGACCCTAACTCTGGCCGGGACGGTAGGTGAGCTCCTTGACCGGCACCTTGACGGAGATGGTGCCGGACTTGGCGAAGGTCAGGTCGAGCTCCAGCTCGTCCCCGAGGGCCGGGGCCTTCTGCCAACCCATGATCATGAGATGGGTGCCGCCCCGGGTGAACTGCAGCGCCCCGTGCGCGGGCACGTCCAGGCGGTCGACCTGCTCCATGGTCGACGCCGTCGACTGGTGCATGGTCACCGATCCGGCGCCCGGGCTGGTCACCTTGACCAGCTGGTCCTCGCCGCCGTCGTTGCGCACGGTCAGGTAGCCGGCCGCCATCCCGCCCGCCGGGGGCAGCGGGATGTAGGAGTCGGCGACGCTCAGCCTGGCCGCCCCGCCGGCGGCACCGTCCTGGCCGCCCGCCCCGCAGGCGGCCAGGAAGGCGCCGCCGCCCAGGGCCGTCGCCAGCACCGCGCCGGTGAGCGCCGTCCGGCGGAAGCCGAGCATCGTCATGCCGCGACCCCCTTGGCGAGCAGCGGCAGGTCGTGCTGGTAGGTCTTCACCTCGGTGCCGCTCATGTACAGCACGTGCGCCTTGTCGTCCGAGGGGAGGAAGGCCAGCACCTGCGCGCCGTGGGTGGAGGTCACGGTGCCGTCCGCGTTGACCACCGGGTCCTCGATCATGATGCCGAGCGACCTGGCGGCGGTCTTGACCTTCTCCAGGTCGCCGGTGAGGCCTATGAAGTCGCTGCCCATCGAGTCGAGCCAGGTGCGCAGCACCTTGGGAGTGTCGCGCTGCGGGTCGGTGGAGACGAACACGACGTCGATCTTCTGCCGCTCCTCGGGGGAGAGGCCCTTCATGGCGACGCCGATGTCGCCCATGGTGGTCGGGCAGACGTCCGGGCAGCTGGTGTAGCCGAAGAACAGCAGCAGGCTCTTGCCGCTGGTGCGCTGGCGCAGGTCGAAGGGCTGGCCGGAGGTGTCGGTCAGCGTCAGGTCCGGCTTCTCGAAGTTCTTGGCGAGCTTGGTGCCCTCGTACGGCGTCGCGTCCTTCTGCTGCGTCACCTTGGCGGCGGTCGAGCCGCCGCCGGAGGACCCGCAGGCGGTCAGCGTGAGGGCGGCGGCCAGGGCGACGGCGGCCGCGCCGGCCAGGCGGGTGGTGCGGGTGGTGCGGGGCATGCGGGTTCCGATCGTGCGCGGTGGTCCGCCGGCGGGGGTCAGGAGGCGGTGCCGCTCTTGCGGCGCAGGCCGATCACGCCGACGGCGGTGCCGATCACGCCGACGACGATGCCGACGACGCCGAGCACCCGGGCGGTGGAGTCGCTGCTCTTCTTGTCGCCGTCCGAGGCCTGGGCCTGGTCGGCGCTGTCGCCGTGCCCGTGGCCGCCCGCGGCCGGGGAGGCGGTGGCGGAGGCGCCGTGGCCGTCGTCGCTGGCGGCCTTGGTGAGCTTCAGGACGGGCGCGGGGTGGGCCGGCTCGGGCTGGCCGGCCTGGGACTCGTCGATCCAGCGGACGACGTCGCCGTTGTCGTAGGTCTGCAGGGCCTTGAAGGCCATGCTGTCGGCGTCGGACGGCAGCGGGCCGAGCGAGACGCGGAACTCCTGGAACTGCCCGGGGGCGATCTTGGTGCCGGCGTCGGCGGTCCAGGTGATCTTGGAGACGGCCTCGTTGACGTCGGCGCCGTGCACCTTGATCGGCTTGTCGAGCTTGGCCTTCTCGACGGTCGCGGTCCAGCCCGGCATCGGCAGCGTCCGGACCGAGGCGAGCGGGTGGTCCAGCGGGAGGTTGACCTCGAGCTTCACGGTGCTCGCCGAGTCGCTCTCGTTCGGCACCCGGAAGTCGACGGCCGTGTAACCGCCCTGGGCGGCCGAGCCCGGGTTCACGGTGACGTGCGCGAAGGCCGGTCCGGCCAGCACCACGACGGAAGTGGCGGCGACGGCGAGGGCGGCGGCGATGCGGCGGGTGGGAAGGGAACGCATGGGTTCGGGGTCTCCGTTCGGAGCTCGGCGGACCGGCCCGCCGGGATCAGGCCCGGTCGGGGTCCGCGCGTGGGGACGGGTGGGGGTGGAACGGCGCACGGACCGCCGCGACGTGAACGCGGGTGCGGCCCGGCGACCTGCGCACGCCCGGTGCCCGGCAGGAACGGGGCACCAGGGGGCTGGTCAGTACGCGAACACCCCGGCCGGCGGCCCGCGCCGCACCACGCTGTGCCGCAGCACGGCACCCCCGGGCAGCGGGTGCTCCCCGCCCCGGACACCGAACCGGCGGGCCGGGCCCGCCGCCCCGAACAGACCCCGCAGCAGCGCCGCGACCAGCGCGAACGCCGACCGCAGGGGCGCCGCCCAGTGCTCGCGCGCGGCCGTCGCGGCCACCCGCACCAGCCGCCACAGCGCCGCCTCGCCGCGCCGCAGCCACCAGCCGGCCACCAGGGCCGCGGCCAGGTGGCCCGCCAGCATCGCCGGCGTCATGCCGAACACGCCGCCCTGCCACCACGGCACGGCCGGGAACGCGGCCGGGTCCAGCCCGGCCGACGACACCAGCTGCTCGGCCGTCGGACCGCCCGGCAGTCCGGTCAGCGTGCCCGGGTGCGCCTCGTTGCAGATCAGCCGGCCGGCCACCTGCGGCAGGGTCAGCGGGCCGGAAGCGCCGTGGTGCATCCCGGCCATCGACCCGGCGCCGGAGTCGCCGACGAGGGCGCCGAAGCCGTGGAAGAGGCAGTGCAGACCCAGCTGGCCCGCGCCCAGTGCACCGGCGATGGCCGCCAGCGAACGCTCCCGCCCGCCGAACGCCACCGCGAGCACCAGCACCGCCGCGAAGCCCGTCGCGAGGGCGGGCGGGGCGACGTCGCCGCCGCCCGTCAGGGCGTGCCCGGCGGCCGCGATCAGGGTGCAGACGAGGGCGAACGGAACGGCCCTGGCAAGCCGCAGGTCCCAGGCGGCGGCCCCCACCGGCGCGTCCGGTGCGGGGGCGCCCGGGTGTGGGGCGGCGGCGAGGGCAGTCATGGCCGGGCCATCATCTCATCGCCTACCACGCCACCGGGGGCAGGGTGGGAAATGCCTACGAATCCCCCGTCCGGCCGAGGCGCGTGCGCTCGCGTGTGCGCCGCTCGGCACAGACCACCGCGCCAGTCCATCCGCCGAACGGGCGGTCGCGGACCTCCGTCACGGTTCACCGGCGGAACGGCCGGAGATACCTAGTTGTATGTGGAGCCGCAGCCAGGAGGGACCTCCCGTGGACATCTGGTGGACTCTGCACCTCAAGCGCGACCCGGCCAGCGTTCCGCTGGCCCGGCGCATCCTGCTCGGTGCCATGGCGACGGCGGGCGTCGACCCGCAGATCGCCGACGACCTCGGCGTCGCGCTCAGCGAGGCCTGCGCCAACGCCGTCGAGCACGGCGCCGGCGGGCGGCCCGACGAGGGCTTCCAGGTCACCGCGTCGATCTGCGGCGACCGCCTGCGGATCGAGGTCACCGACTCCGGCCCGGGCCTGCCCGCGCCGACCGCGGCCCCCTCGCCGCTGCCCCGGCGCCGCCCGCCGGCCCCGCCCCAGGCGCAGGCCCACCCGGCCCCGCGCCGCTCCCGCCGCGGGCGCGCGACCGTCCCCGCCCGGGTGCTGACCGGGCACCGCCCGCGCCGCGACGGCCGCCCCTACGACACCCACGTCCTGCCCTGTCGCCCCCAGCCCCCGACGCTGCGTCCGGTGGACCTCGACACCCTCCCCGACCTCACCGCCGAATCCGGCCGGGGCCTCTTCCTCATCCACGCGCTCACCGACCACGTCCAGCTCCGCAACCACCCCCTGCGAGGGGCGATCGTGAGCTTCGACAAGATCCTCAAGTGGCAGGACGGCGCGCTGCTCCAGGCGGCGTCGTAGTCGCCCCCCGGATCAGTCCTCTTCGACCGCGGTGGTGCGGCGGCGGGTGAGCAGCAGGAGGGCGGCGCCCAGCGCGATGGTGGCGGCGCCGGTGACCGCGATGGGGGTGGAGCCGGTGCCGCCGCCGGTGTCGGCGAGCCGGTCGGCGGTGCGGGCCGGGCTCGGTGCGGCGGCCGGGGCGGTCGTGCCGGAGGCCCCGGCCGGGGCGTGGTCGGTCACCGTGAAGGTGCCGCCGGTGCTCGCGGTCAGCTGGGGGCAGGTGTACTTCTTCGCCGGGGCCGAACCGATCGGCAGCACCTCGGACCTGGCCGCGAACGCGAAGCGGTAGTCCCCGGGCGCCGCGCCCGCTCCGGCCGTCACCCGCACCTGGAGGGTCAGCTTCTGGCCGTGCTCGATCCCGTAGGTGCCGGTGTTCGTCCCCGTGAGCGGCTTCCAGTCGCCGCCGGGCGCGCGCAGCTTGACGTCGAGCCCGGTGGCCGCGCCGTCCTTGCCGGCCAGCGTGAAGGTCGTGGCCAGCTCACGGACCGTGGCGCTGCTGGTGTTGTCGAAGGTCACCGAGAGCTCGCCGGGTGCTCCGCCGGTCACCACGGCGCCGCCGGCCGGGCCGGCGGCGGTGGCCGGCATCGGGGCGGCCATCGGGCCCTCGGGGCAGTTGTAGGGCCACGGCGAGCCAGTGGCCGTCGGGGTCGCGGCGGCGGTGGGCGTGCCGGTCGCGGTGGGCGTCGCTGCCGGAGCGGTGGCGGGCGCGGTCGGTTCCCCGGTGGCCGGGGCGGTCGGGCCCGCCGAGGTCGTGGGGGCCGGGTCGGCGAGGGCCGGGGCGGCGCCGGCGGCGACGGTGCCGGTGGTGAGCACGAGCAGGGCGCAGGCGGCGGGCAACCGGGGGGAACGCATGGTCGGGGCTCCAGCGGTGGGGTCGGGTGTCGCTACTCCGGCTGGGAAGACCACCGGGGGGCGGGAACGGTTGTCCCCGCCCCCCGGTGAATTGGTCAGCTGTTCGTGCCGGCCTTGCGACGGCGCAGGAAGAACAGGGTGCCGGCGCCCGCGACGAGCACCGCGGCACCGCCGACGGCGATCGGCAGGGTGGTGGACGAGGCACCAGTCTCGGCCAGGTGCGGGCCCGCGGCGGCCGGGGCGGACGGCGACGCGGAGGCGGCGGTGGCCGGGGTGGTGGCGGCCGGGGCGGCGGTGGCCGGGGCGGTGGCGGCACCCGCCTCGGCGACCTGGAAGTTGCCCTCGAAGTCGGCGAGGAACTGGGTGCAGGCGTTCGGCTTGGTGTTGGCCGGGGTGGGGACCTTGTCGTTGTCGAACGCGTCCGAGCCGGCCTCGTAGTTGCCGCCGTACTTCCCGGCCGGGGCCTTGGCGTTGGCGGCGATCCGCAGCTGGACGGTGAACTTCTCGCCCTTGGCCAGCTTGAAGTCCTGCATCTGCAGGACGCGGTCCTTGTCGGTCAGCTGCTTCCAGCCGCCGGCGGTCTTCAGCTGGACGGTGAAGAACTCCGGGCTCCAGTCGACCGGGCGCTCCTGCATCTCGTCGGTGAGGTAGAGCGAGTTGTGAACGACCGGCAGGTCGGCGCCGCTGTTGTTCTCCCAGGTCAGGCTGACCTCGGCGGCCGGGCCGCCCTTGACCAGGGTGGTGCCGTACAGGCCGGTGCCGGTGACCTTGAGGAGCCCGCTCTGGTAGACGCCGCCGTTGCAGCGGTCGCTGTTGGTCGGCGTCGGGTTGGGCAGGCCGGTCGGCTTGGTGGTCGGCGCGCCCGTGGGGGCGGTCGGCGCCGGGGTGCCCGGGGCGGCCGTCGAGGTGGAGGTCTCGGTGGCGGTCGGGGTCGGCGTGATGCCGACGGCGCTCGCGGTGGCGGTGCCAACCGTGGCGCCGAGCGAGAGCGCCACGAGGGTGGACGCGGCCAGGAGGCGGGAAGAGCGCACGGTCAATGCTCCAGCTTTGGGTGAATTCTGTCCGTTTTCAGGCGACTTGGGGCGGCGACGGCGGGGCGTCGGCGGTGGTCGCGCCCGCGAACCATACCGGCCGGTGGTGGCCTGATCTCGATCAGGGGCTGTCGAAATACGATCGATATAAAGGGACGCTCGGTGCGGCCCGTGGTCCGGCCCGGGTCCGCCCCGGTTGCCGGGCCGTTCGGGGGGTCGGACGATGGGGGCATGATGCACCAGATGCGAGCCGAGTACGGCGCCGGCGGTCCGTCGGACGGGGTGCGGCTGTGGCACGTGGTCCGGGGTGCCGAGCAGGTCGCGATGTGCGGCCGGGAGCTGGAGGCGGGGGCGCCGGTCCGGGACGCGGTGGACTGGGGGAAGACCCCCGAACTCTGCTGCCACACCTGCGGGGCGTACTTCCTGCGCGAGTCGCCGTACCTGGGCGCCGAGCACCAGTAGCGCCCCCGGCGCGCGGGCTACCGTGATCGGCATGGAGGAACCCCTTGTCCGGCCCCGCTCGCTGACCCGCGAGGCCGCCGAACTGCGCGCCGGTGACCCGCCGTTGACCGAGTACGTCGAGCGGCTGTGCGCCCGCGTCGAGCGGATCGACCCGCTGATCCACGCCTTCGTCCCCGAGCCGGGGCGCCACCACCGGCTGCACGAGGAGGCCCGCGCGCTGGCCCGCAGGTACCCCGGGCCGGCCGGGCGGCCGCCGCTGTACGGGGTGGCGGTCGGGATCAAGGACATCATCCACGTGGACGGCCTGCCCACCCACGCCGGATCCGCCCTGCCGCCGGGCGTGCTCGCCGGGCCGCAGGCCGTCGTCGTGGACCGGCTGCGGGCGGCCGGGGCGCTCGTGGCGGGCAAGACGGCGACGGCCGAGTTCGCGGCCACCGCGCCGGGGCCGACCCGCAATCCGCACCACCCGGACCACACCCCGGGCGGGTCGAGCAGCGGTTCGGCGGCGGCGGTCGCGGCGGGGCTGGTGACGCTCGCGGTCGGGACGCAGACGGTCGGCTCGGTGATCCGGCCCGCCGCGTACTGCGGGGTGGTGGGCTTCCGGCCGACGTACGGGCGGATCCCGATGGCGGGGGTGATCCCGAACGCGCCGTCCTTCGACACGCTGGGCGTGTTCGCCGCGGACGTGGCCGGGGCGGCCCTGGCGGCCGGACTGCTCTGCGACGGCTGGGAGCGGGCCGGGGCGGGCGCCGTCCGGAGGCCGCCGGTGCTCGGCGTGCCGGACCGCCGGTACCTGGAGCGGGCCGACGCGGAGGCGCTGCGGGCGTACGACGCGCAGGTGGAGCGGTTCGAGGCGGCCGGGATGACGGTGCGGCGGCTGGGCTTCGGCATCGGGTTCGAGGAGATCGTCCGGCAGTTGCAGACGGTCAACCGCTTCGAGCTGGCCCGCAGCCACGCCGACTGGTTCGCCCGCTTCGGCTCCCTCTACCGCCCGGAGACGGTCGCGAGCATCCGGCAGGGCCAGGCCGTCGCGCCGGAGGACCACGAGGCCGCGCTGCGGGCGCGCGAGCACCTGCGCGAGCTGGTCGCCGGGTCGATGCGCGAGCACGCGGTGGACCTCTGGCTGGCGCCGTCCGCCACCGGCGGGGCGCCGAAGGGCCTGCACGGCACGGGGGACGGGGTGATGTCGCTGCCGTGGAGCCATCTGGGCCTGCCCGCCGTGAGCCTGCCCGCCGGACGGACGGCGGACGGGCTGCCGCTGGGCCTCCAACTCGTCGGCGCGGCAGGGCGGGACGAATCCCTGCTGTCCTTCGCCGCCTTCCTGGAAACGGAGTTGGCGAAGCGCCCGCTCTAGGGGGTGTCGGCTGGTCCGGGCCTCAATGCCGCAGTGGAACGGGGCTTGACGCATCGTCTGGAGTGCGAGCCGTTCGCCGGAGTCGAGAACCCGTGGCAGCTCGCCTCGACGCCGCTCACCGTCCGGGAAGAGTCCGAAAGAGATCGACGCCCGGATCCCCGTCGTGCACGATGAGGGCGACACCGCGGTCGGCCCGGACCACGCCCACCGGCTCAAGGCCGCCCACGGCGGCCGCCCGGCCTGCTGCTCACCCGGGGCCGGGCCACCGCAGGATCGTCACCGAACCCACCGTCATCGACCAAGCCGTCGGCTGCGTGGCCGCCGGCCAGGAGAGTGCGATCCGATGGAACTGACAGCGCTGTACGCCCGCTCGGTGGAACTGGCCGCCGAGGTCGTCGACACCGTCACGCCGGAGCACCTGGAGCTGGCGACCCCGTGCGGGGACTGGAACCTGCGCCGGCTGATGGAACACGTGGTCGGCCAGCACCAGGGCTTCGCCGCCGCCGCGCGCGGCGCCGGGCCGGACCTCGCGCTGTGGGCCGACGCCCCGGTGGGCGACGACCCGGCTGGCGCCTTCCGGCGCACGGCGGAGGACCTCAAGGCGGCGTTCGCCGAGGCCGCCGCGGCGGACCGCAAGCTGTGGCTGCCCGAGATCCGCGACGGCGGCCCGTTCCCGCTGGAGCTGGCGGTGGGCTTCCAGCTCGTCGACACGCTGGTGCACGGCTGGGACGTCGCGGCCGCCCTCGGCGCGCCGTCCGGCCTCGCCGCGGCCGTCGACGCCGACCCGGTGCTGGCCGGGGCGCTGGTGTCGGTGTCCGAGCTGGTCCCGGCCGGGCCGGAGAGCCGCGGGCCGGACCGCGCGTTCCGCGAGCGCCTCCGGCAGGACGGCGCCCACGGGCCGTTCGAGCGCGCGCTGGCGCTGCTCGGCCGCGACCCGGCCTGGACGCCCTGAGCCGGCGGGGCCCCGGACCCCGCCGGGCGGTCAGCCGCGCGGCCGCTCGGGCCCGCGCTCCTCGTCGGGGAAGCGCGGCCCGCCGATCAGGAAGAGCAGTGCGGCGCTCGGGAAGCCGAGCCCGGCCGCCAGCACCACGATGAACTGCCAGAACATGTCCCGCTCCTCGTCGATCGGGAGCCGTCGGGGGCGGGGCCGCCGGAACCGTCAGTCCCGGGTGCGGCCCGCCACCCGAAGGTGGACCGCAAACCCGACCGGCCCTGATTGGCCGAATTGTCCACTCGGTATCCGACGGTATGGCCGGATTGCCCCGGCTGCCACCGGACGCCGGTCACCCCGAGGGCCCCGGCTCGCGCCACACCGGCGCAAGGGTCTGGGCGCGGGCCGGGGGAGGCGGCCACACTGTCGGGATGCAGCTACAGCTCGCAGGGGAAGCACGGCGGCCCGGCCGCGAGAGCGAGGACTTCGCGGCGGCTTCGCCGGAAGCGCTGGTACTGCTGGACGGTGCGAGCTCACCGGCCGGCCTGGAGTCCGGCTGCCGGCACGGGACGGCCTGGTACGTCCGCCGGCTGGGCGTGCACCTGCTCGCCCGGCTCACCGACCGGGTGGACCGCTCGATCGCCGAGTGCCTGGCCGACGCCATCGTCGAGACGGCCGCGCTGCACGGCGGCCGGTGCGACCTGGCCCACCCGAACACGCCCGCCGCGATGGTCGTCGCCGCGCGGCGGCACGGCGAGTCGCTGGAGTACCTGGTGCTCGGCGACTCGCTGCTGGTGCTGGAGTTCAAGGACGGCCCGCCGCGGGTGATCGGGGACAACCAGCGCTTCCCCGGCGGCGAGGGCCTGCGCCGGCAGATCTGGCAGACCGTGCCCGGCTCCACCGAGCGGGCCGCGCTGCACATGGAGTACGCGCTCGCCGTCCGCGCCGCGCGCAACACCGGGAACGGCCCGTGGATCGCCGCGGCCAGCCCGCGCGCGGCCGGGCACGCCGAGACGGGCTTCGTCCGGCTGGAGCGCCTGCGGGCGCTGGCGGCGCTGACCGACGGCGCCTCGCGCTACACCGAGCGCTTCGGCCTGGGCAGCTGGGCGGACGCCCTGCGGCTGCTCGCCGAGTCGGGACCGGGGGAGCTGATCGCCCAGGTCCGCGAGGTCGAGCGGGCGGACGCCGCGTGCGAGCGGTGGCCGCGCGGCAAGGCGCAGGACGACGCCTCGGCCGTCTACGCGCTGCTGTAGGCGACCGAGGCGTCCGGGTCCGCGGGTCCGGTCAGTCGACCGGGTGGCCGAAGCTGCCGGACTGGAAGTCCCGCATGGCCTGCTCCAGCTCGCGGTGGCTGTTCATGACGAACGGCCCGTACCAGGCGACCGGCTCCCGGATCGGCTGCCCGCCCAGAAGGATGACGTCCAGGTTGGGGTGCCGGGAGTCCTGCTTGGCGTCGGCGGCGATGGTGATCGTGTCGCCCTCGCCGAACACCGCGGCCTGTCCGCTGCGAATCGGCCGGCGCTCGGCGCCGATCGTGCCGTCGCCGTTCAGGACGTACGCCAGCGCGTTGAAGTCCTGCTTCCACGGCAGGGTGATCTGAGCGCCCGGGGTGACGGTGGCGTGCAGCAGGGTGATCGGGGTGTGGGTGACGCCCGGCCCCTGGTACCCGCCCAGCTCGCCCGCGATCAGCCGCAGGATCGAGCCGCCGTCCGGGGTGGAGAGCAGCTTGACGTGGCCGCCGTGGATGTCCTGGTAGCGCGGGGCGGTCATCTTGCCGGACGCCGGGAGGTTGACCCACAGCTGGATGCCGTGGAACAGGCCGCCGGACAGCACCAGCGACTCCGGCGGGGTCTCGATGTGCAGGATGCCGGAGCCGGCCGTCATCCACTGGGTGTCGCCGCCGCCGAGGTGGCCGCCGCCGCCGTGCGAGTCCTTGTGGATGAACTCGCCGTCGATCAGGTAGGTGACGGTCTCGAAGCCGCGGTGCGGGTGCCAGGGCGTGCCCTTGGGCTCGCCGGCGGCGTACTCCACCTCGCCCATCTGGTCCATCATGATGAACGGGTCGAGGTACTTGGTGTTGATCTTGGCGAAGGCGCGGCGCACCGGGAAGCCCTCGCCCTCGAAGCCCTCGGGCGCGGTGACCACGGTGAGGACGGGCCGTGCACTGGTGGCGGCGGGGTCGGGGGTGGCGACGCGCGGGAGGGTCAGCGGGTTCTCGACGGTCACGGCGGGCATGTCGGCCTCCTTCGGGGGGTTCCTCTGGCCTACGTCCACGAGAGTAGTTCAATTCTCAACAAGTAGCAAGTTGAAAGTTGAACTATGTGAGTGTGGCGGAGTTCGGCTCCTGCTTCGGACGTCCCGCTCCAGGCTGTCTCAGCCGTACATGCGGCGCATGGTGAAGTCCACCATCTGCTCCACGGCCTTCGCGTCGAAGACCATCCGGTGCTCGCCCTCCATGTCCAGTGCGAAGCCGTAGCCGGTCGGCAGGAGGTCCAGGACCTCGGCGCCGGTCACGGTGAAGTGCTTGGAGTCCTTGCCGGCGTAGCGGCGCAGCTCCTTCAGCGAGCTGAACATCGGGATCACCGGCGTGGGCGTGTTGTGCAGCGCCAGGAAGCCGGGGCGCTCACCGCGCGGGCAGTGCACCTTGGAGGTGATGAAGATGGCCTGGAAGTCCTCGACGGCCATCGACCCGGTGGTGAAGGCCCGGACGGCGTCCGCGAGGGACGGCGGGGACGGTTCCGGGTAGAGCGACTGCTGGGACGCCTGGGACTGCGCGCCGTAGGCGTCGGCGCCGGGCATGCCGTTCATGCCCGGCTGCGGACCCGCCTGCTGCTGGTAGGGGTCGCCCGGGTATGCGTTCTGGTCATATCCGTACACACGGACAGGCTAGCGGGAGCGCACCCGCCCGTGCTGGCGTCGATCCTGACAAGGAGTCGTCGTCCCGCCTTGTGGGACGTGACCACGTTCATAGCGGATTCACCGCCGGGGGCTTGCCCAAGTTACCGCTGGGTAGCATCATGATGCCTACTGGTGGGTACGGGACGCCCGAACGCGGCGGTCACCCGGAAGCGACGAACCGGAGAAAACGGCCATGGGTCACTACAAGTCCAACCTGCGGGACGTGGAGTTCAACCTCTTCGAGGTGTTCGGCCGCGACCAGGTGTACGGCACCGGACCGTTCGCCGACATGGACGTCGAGACCGCGAAGAACATCCTGAGCGAGATCGCGCGCCTGGCCGAGAACGACCTCGCCGCGTCCTTCGTCGACGCCGACCGCAACCCGCCGGTCTTCGACCCGGAGACCAACACCGCCCCGGTCCCGGCCACGTTCAAGAAGAGCTACCAGACCTTCATGGACGCCGAGTGGTGGCGCCTGGGCATCCCGGAGTCCATCGGCGGCCAGGTCACCCCGAACTCGCTGATCTGGGCCTTCGCCGAGCAGATCCTGGGCTCGAACCCGGCCATCTGGATGTACTCCTCCGGCCCGGCCTTCGCCGGCGTCATCGCCGAGGAGGGCACCGAGGAGCAGCTGGAGGTCGCCAAGCGGATGACCGACCGCCTGTGGGGCTCCACCATGGTCCTCACCGAGCCCGACGCGGGCTCCGACGTGGGCGCCGGCCGCACGAAGGCGATCCGGCAGGAGGACGGCTCCTGGCACATCGAGGGCGTCAAGCGCTTCATCACCTCGGGTGAGCACGACATGTCCGAGAACATCATCCACATGGTGCTGGCCCGCCCCGAGGGCGGTAAGCCGGGCACCAAGGGCCTCGGTCTGTTCATCGTCCCGAAGTTCGACTTCGACTGGGAGACCGGCGAGCTCGGCGAGCGCAACGGCGTCTACGCCACCAACGTCGAGCACAAGATGGGCCTCAAGGCCTCGAACACCTGCGAGATGACCTTCGGTGCCAAGCACCCGGCCAAGGGCTGGCTGCTCGGCGAGAAGGTCGACGGCATCCGCCAGATGTTCAAGATCATCGAGTTCGCCCGCATGATGGTCGGCACGAAGGCCATCGCCACCCTCTCCACCGGCTACCTGAACGCCCTGGAGTACGCCAAGGAGCGCGTGCAGGGCGCCGACATCTCGCAGTTCCTGGACAAGACCGCCCCGCGCGTCACCATCACCCACCACCCGGACGTGCGCCGCTCGCTGCTGACCCAGAAGGCCTACGCCGAGGGCATGCGCGCGCTGGTCCTGTTCACCGCGTCCACCCAGGACGACATGATGGCCGCCAAGCTGCGCGGTGAGCGCGACGAGGCCGCCGAGCGCCTGAACGACCTGCTCCTGCCGATCGTCAAGGGCTACGGCTCGGAGAAGTCCTACGAGCAGCTCGCCCAGTCCCTGCAGACCTTCGGTGGCTCCGGCTACCTGCAGGAGTACCCGATCGAGCAGTACATCCGCGACGCCAAGATCGACACCCTCTACGAGGGCACCACGGCGATCCAGGGCCAGGACTTCTTCTTCCGCAAGATCGTCAAGGACGGCGGCCAGGCCCTCACCGCGCTGTCCGAGCAGATCCAGAAGTTCCTCGCCTCGGCCGAGGGCGGCGACGCCCTGGCCGCCGAGCGCGAGCTGCTCGCCAAGGCCGCCGGCGACCTGGAGGGCATCGTCGGCAAGCTGCTGGCCGACCTCTCCTCGGTCGAGCAGGACGTCAAGAACATGTACAAGGTGGGCCTCAACACCACCCGCCTGCTGATGGTCTCCGGCGACGTCGTGGTCGGCTGGCTGCTGCTGCGCCAGGCCGCGGTGGCCCTGGCCAAGCTGGAGGCCGGCGCCTCGGAGAAGGACGTCCCGTTCTACCAGGGCAAGGTCGCGGCGGCCCGCTTCTTCGCCAAGAACGTCCTGCCGACCGTCGCCCCGCAGCGCCTGATCGCCGAGGGCATCGACAACGAGATCATGGACCTGGCGGAGGAGGCCTTCTAAGGCCCTCGCGCTACCCGAACCACCTGACGAAACCCTCATGGCGAAGGGCCCGACCCACCGGTCGGGCCCTTCGCCATTCCCCGTTCAACCGCTCCGCAGGGCCTTCAGCGGGTCCGTGCGGGCCGCCCGGAGCGCCGGGTACAGGCCGGCCAGGAGACCCACCAGCGTGCCGATCAGCGGGGCCGGCAGGGTGGCGGCGGGCTGGAGCACGGCGGTCCAGCCGCGGGCGGCGGCGACCCCGACCACCGTCACCACGCCGAGGCTCGTGCCGACCAGGCCGCCCAGGGTGCCCAGCGCGGTCGACTCGGTGAGGAACTGGGCCGCGACGTGGCCGGTGCGGGCGCCCAGCGAGCGGCGCAGCCCGATCTCCTCCGTCCGCTCCAGCACGGCCACCAGCGTCGTGTTGGCGATGCCGACCGCGCCGACCAGCAGGCAGATCCCGGCCAGGCCCAGGAACAGGCCGGTCAGGTCGGAGGTCACGCCGTCCCGCAGGCCGTGCGGGTCCGGCGGCGGCACGACGGTGAACGCCTGCGGGGTGTCCGGCCGCAGGGCGAGCGGGATCTGCGCGGCCACCACCGGCGCCGCGCCGACCCTGGTCGCCACCAGGGCCTGGACGCCGCGGTCCGGCTGCGGGGCCGGGTCGCCGTAGCGCTCCAGCGCCGTACTGGCGGGGATCACCAGGCCGAGCAGGGCGCCCGGCTGCCGCCGGACGTCCGCGTAGACGCCGATCACCGTGTACGGGACGGCGTCGATGAACACCGCGGGCCGGGCGTCCAGCCGGCTCACCCCGAGGCGCCGCGCCGCGGCCTCGCTCAGCAGCACCACCGGCTGCGCCGTCCGCTGGACGAACGGGTCCATGGTGACGCCGGCCGTCAGCGTCGGCTCCATCGCGGCGACGGCGCCCGGCGTGGCCGCGAACACGGACAGGCGGGCGCCCTCGTCCGGGCCGTCCGCCCGGGCGGAGACCGTCGGGGCGCCGGGGAGCGGCCACCAGACGCCGCCGGCCCGGACGCCGTCGATCGCGGCGAGGCGCCGGTCGGTGTCCGCGGGGAAGTCGCTCGGCGGGTTGGTGCCGGGGGCGGCGCCGTCGGTGCGCGGGTGGCCGGTCACCGTGACGGTGGTCGCCGCGGTCAGGCTGAACCGGGCGCCGATCTGGCCGGCGGCCGTCGCGGTGAGGCCGAGCACGGCGACGAACGCGCCGATGCCCAGCACGGTGCCCAGCATCGTCAGCGCCGAGCGGGCGGGGCGCTGCAGGACGCCGGCGAGCGCCTCGGCGAGGAGGTCGCGCGGGCTCAGCCGGGAGGGCGGCCCGGGCAGTGCGGGGCGGCGCCTCACGGGGCCGCCGCCCCGGCCTCGGCCAGCACGCCGTCGCGGATGGCCACCCGGCGGTCGGCCCGCGCGGCGACGGCCGGGTCGTGGGTGATCACCACCAGCGTGTAGCCCTGGGCGTGCAGGGCGTCGAACCGCTCCAGGACGGTCTCCGCGCCGGCCGAGTCCAGGTTCCCGGTCGGCTCGTCGCACAGCAGCAGGCTCGGCCGGTTCACCAGGGCGCGGGCGATCGCCACCCGCTGGCGCTCGCCGCCGGACATCGTGCCGGGCAGCGCCTCCGTGCGGTGGCCGAGCCCGACCAGGCGCAGCGCCTCCAGGGCGGCGGCGCGGCGGGCCCGCGGCGGGGTGCCGTTGTAGACCTGGGCGAGGGCGACGTTCTCCGCCGCGGTGCGGTGCGCCAGCAGGTGGAAGGACTGGAAGACGAAGCCGATCCGGCGCCCGCGCAGCGTCGAGCGGTCCCGGTCGCGCAGGCCGCCGGTGTCGATGCCGTCCAGCTCGTAGCGGCCGGTGGTGGGGGTGTCGAGCAGGCCGAGCAGGTGCAGCAGCGTGGACTTGCCGGAGCCGGACGGGCCGGTGACGGCGAGGTACTCGCCGCGGCGGACGGTCAGGTCGCAGGGGCGCAGGGCGACCACCGGCGGGTGGCCGGGGTGGGTGCGGCCCACGCCCGAGAGGGCGATGACCGGGGGCCCGGGGGTCACTTCCCGACCACCACCCGGTCGCCGGGGCGCAGTCCGGCGCCGTCCGCCGGGGTCACGGCCACCATGCCGTCGGCGGAGACGCCGGTGCTCACGGGGACGGTGGTCCGGGTGCCGGCCGCGTCGACCCTGGTGACGGACGTCCGTCCGGCGGCGTCGGTCGAGACGGCGGCCACCGGGACGGCGGTGACGGGGGCGCTCGCCGCGTCCCGGCGGATCGTGAGGCGGACGTTCTTCCCGTTCAGGGCGGGTGGGAGCGGGCCGCTCGGGGTGATCGTGACGGGGATGTAACTCGGCGTGCCGGCCGCGTTGTTGGGTGGTGCCCCGGCGGCGCCGCCCGTCGCGCCGCCGACCGTGCCCGGCCCGCCCGGGGGTGCGCCGCCGGGTGCCGCCGCTCCGCCGCCGAGGGTGATCACCCTGCCGGCCGGGGGCGCGGTCGTCGGGGCGCCGACCTCGGTGACCGTGCCGGACACGGTGGTGCCGGTGTCCTCGGCGAGGATCTCCGCGGCCATGCCCGGCTTGACGCCCGCAGCCTGGCCCGGTGTCAGCTGGCCGGTGACGTCCAGGCCGCCGCTGGTCAGCGACAGCAGCGTGCCGGCGGCGGGCGAGCCCACCGATCCGTTGACGGCGGTGACGGCGGCCGGGAGCACGGGCAGGAACAGCACGTGGGCGGCGGGCACCATCGGGCCGTTCACCGCCCTGGCCTTCTCCAGTGCGACCTGGTCGGCGGCCAATTGCTTCCTGGTGGCGGCCAGTTGCTGGTCGATGTCGATGTCGATGTCGATGTCGGTACCGGGGCCCGTCGCCGGGGGTGTGGCGGGTGTGGCGGGAGTGGCGGCCGGGGCGGGGGCGGGTGCCCGGGTGGCGCCGGCCCGTTTCCGCTCGGTGAGGCCGTCCACCGTCCGGCGGTCGGCGTCCACCGCCTTCTGCGCCGTGTCCACCGCCTGCTGGGTGGTGGCGCCGGTGGTCGGCACCGGGTAGCCGAGCCCGCGGTAGAACGCCGTCACCGCCGCCGCCGTCCCCGGGCCGAACGTCCCCTTGTCGTCGTCGCCGATCGGGTGCCCCAACCCCGACAGCGCGTCCTGGAGTTCGGCGACGTCCGGGCCGGTGGCGCCCGGCTTGACGTCCCGGTACGCGGGCACCGGCCCCGGCAGCGCGAACAGCGGCTGCCCGGACACCTCCGCGAGCAGCCGACCCGCCGCCGCGGTGTCCCCGGTCCTGACCCCGAGCTTCGACACGAACAGCCGGGTGATCTCCGGCGACGCGGCCGACGGCACCACGTCGTACTGCGCCGGCGGGTACACCACCGCCCGCGCCGTCACCGACCTCGTCAGCACCTGGCTCACCACGGGCGCGGTGAGCAGGCTCTCCGGCGGCGGCGCCGTCCGGGCCGCGCGTTCGGCCGGCGACTTCACGAACGCCGCGGCCCCCAGCCCGCCGACCGCCACCAGCGCCGCCGCCACCGCCACCCCCACCAGCACCCGCCTGCGCCGGGCACCCCGGGACGGCCCGGCCGGTGGATCGGCGACGTCGTCGTCGGCGCCCCCGGCGGTCATCGTCGTTGCGGTCAACGCGCCCCTCCCCACGGTGACTTCACTGCACCGAAGTATCGTCGACCGGACGCCGCCGCGGTCCGGAATCGGCCGCCCGGCCGGTCCGTCGCGCCACCGCCGGCGCCCGCGGCCCCCGGCGGGCGGATGACCGTCTGCGACCAGGGGCGTTCACTGGGTGAAAGGTGCTGGGGGCGACGGTACTTCACGGTTGTGTCTGTGTTTCGCATCCGTTGCGACGTTGCGAGTGCCCTGTCCGTGTACGGGCATATGCTCAGGGTGCGAAGCCGACCCCCATTCGGCTCCGACCCTCCATCGACTCAGGAGCAGTATGTCGCCCGCCGCCCGACAGGCGTTCTTCGACCGGACGCACACCGATGATCTGATCGCGTTCCTCGGAACCTCGCCTTCCCCGTACCACGCGGTCGCGAGCGCCGCCGAGCGGCTGGAGAAGGCGGGCTTCCGGCAGGTCGCCGAGACGGACGCGTGGGACGCCGCGGCCGGTGGGCGCTACGTCATCCGCGGCGGCGCGCTCATCGCCTGGTACCTGCCCGAGGGCGCCGGGCCCGAGACGCCCTTCCGCGTGGTCGGGACGCACACCGACTCGCCGAACCTGCGGGTCAAGCCGGTGCCGGACACCGGCTCGGCCGGCTGGCGGCAGGTCGCGGTGGAGATCTACGGCGGCGTCCCGCTGAACACCTGGCTCGACCGGGACCTCGGCCTGTCCGGCCGGCTGGCCCTGAAGGACGGTAGCTGGCGCCTGGTGCAGCTGGACGAGCCGCTGCTGCGCGTGCCGCAGCTGGCGATCCACCTGGACCGCCAGGTCAACGACGGCATGAAGCTCGACAAGCAGCGCCACCTCACCCCGATCTGGGGCCTCGGCCCGGTCGACGAGGGCGGCCTGATCTCCTACGTCGCCCAGCGGGCCGGCCTGGAGCCGGCCGACGTGGTCGGCTGGGACCTCATGACGCACGACGTGCAGCCCGCCTCCTACCTCGGCCGCGACCGCGAGCTGCTGGCCGGCCCGCGCCTGGACAACCTGCTGTCCGTGCACGCGGCCACCGCGGCGCTCGCCGCCGTCGCCACCGCCGAGGGCGCCGCCGACCTGCCGTACATCCCGGTGCTGGCCGCCTTCGACCACGAGGAGACCGGCAGCGAGTCGGACACCGGCGCGCAGAGCCCGCTGCTCGGCAACGTCCTGGACCGCACCGTCTACGCGCGCGGCGGCTCCCCGGAGGACCGCGCCCGGGCGCTGGCCGGCACCGTCTGCCTCTCCTCGGACATGGGCCACGCGATCCACCCGAACTACACCGAGCGGCACGAGCCGGGCCACCACCCGATGCCGAACGGCGGCCCGATCCTCAAGGTCAACGTCAACAACCGCTACGCGACCGACGGCGTCGGCCGGGCCGTGTTCGCGGCGGCCTGCGAGCGGGCCGGCGTGCCGTGGCAGTCCTTCGTCTCCAACAACGCCATGCCCTGCGGCACGACGATCGGCCCGATCACCGCGGCCCGCCTCGGCATCAGGACGGTCGACTGCGGCATCGCGGCGCTGTCCATGCACTCGGCGCGCGAGCTGTGCGGCGCGGACGACCCGTACCTGCTGGCCGGCGCGATCAAGGCCTTCCTGGAGGGCTGACGCGCCCGGACGTGCGGAAGGGCCCGACGGGAGACTCCCGTCGGGCC